>JAQXDJ010000318.1 GCA_029251425.1 Vicingaceae bacterium | reverse complement strand
ACTATTTAGATTTAAGTAGTTATTTTCATTTTTAAGATATTCAGCTAAACCATACTGTATAGGGGTATTAGCTGAAAAAACTATAAACTGATGTGCTTTTCGAAATTCAGTCATTAAATTTTTTGGAGCTAAACAATAACCCATTTTCCATCCTGTATTATGGAATGTTTTTCCGAAAGAAGAAATAATAAATGAGCGTTCAGCTAACTGAGGGTATTTGGCAACACTTTCGTGAGATTTTCCATCAAAAATGATGTGTTCATATACTTCATCGCTTATCAAAAGAATATCTGTATCTGCAACAATTTTTTGCAAAGCAAGCATGTCACTTTCTTCTAAAATTGTTCCTGTAGGGTTGTGTGGCGTATTGATGATAATCATCTTGGTACGCTGGTTAATTAATTTTTTTACCTGATCCCAGTTTACTCGATAATCAGGTGCATGCATTTGTACAAAAACAGTCCTACCACCATTTAATTCAATAGCGGGTTCATAACAATCGTAAGCTGGTGTAAAAATAATTACTTCATCACCCTCTCTTATAGTTGCTGCTATAGCTGTATATATTGCTTGTGTTGCTCCAGCAGTAACGGTTATTTCTGATTCTGGATGGTATTGAGTTTCGTAAAGGTTTGCAGTTTTAGTTGCAATTTGCTCTCTTAAAGTTAAAACACCAGGCATTGGAGCGTACTGATTTAATCCTTTTTTCATAGCATCGCTAACCAATCCAGTTAGTTCACCTGAGCTTTCAAAATCAGGAAATCCTTGCGATAAGTTAATAGCTTTGTTTTCATGAGCTAATTGACTCATAACCGAAAAAATAGTTGTACCTACTTTAGGTAATTTAGATTGTATCGTATTAGGGTATTTTGGCATTTAATTTTGAAAGATGGCAAATTTAACAAAAGAGATGGCTAATTTATTAAATCTCTCAAAAGAAAATCGTTACTATAAGATTTCTATGTATTTACCTTAAAACGCTCAATAATGGTGTTTAACAATTATAAAAAGAACTATTCAGCCGCTTTTATTAAGCGTCTGTTTATAAGAGTCGATTCGTTATATATTCTTACATTGTATGTCCCTTTCCTGAAAAGTTTATCCGTTACGATTGATACAACGTTTGATTTAATAATTTGACGATGCACTGTTCTTCCTAGATAATCCATTATTTCTAAATTTATTGGATAAACAATGTTGTTAGGAAGTTGAATTGTAAAGTAACCTTGAAATGGGTTTGGATAAATCAATACATCATTTGCAGCGTTACAATCAATAGAAATTGCTTTATGATATTTATGGTCTCCATTAAAATCAGTTTGTTTTAGACGGTAATAGGCCGTTTCATTTAAAGGGTTGTTGTCTATCCATGAGTAGTTAGTAGCATTCACGCTATTACCGTTACCAGTTATGGTTTCAACTACTTCAAAATTGATGGCATCTTCACTTCTTTCTATTGTAAAGTAATCATTGTTTATTTCAGAAGCAGTTGTCCATTCAAGAGTAGGAGTTCCGTCATTACATATAGCATTAAACGATATCATTTCTACAGGTAGGGGTGTTAACGAATTAATAGAAGCAATAGCCATATAACGAGTGCTATTATTTGGTATGTGGGCAGTTGAAATTCCCGTAAAAGTAATAATAGGATTAGAATAAGAAATAGTTAACCCTGTACCATCTCCATTATAATAACATGCAGTTCCACCATTAGAGAAATCGCCATCATCATCAATTAATAACCTTAGATGAGCAACATTAACTGAAGCAGGGTTCGTGGCAGGATTATTTATAGTAACATCCCAACTAAAGTCTTCTGTGACATTTGTTCTAGTTACTTTCCACTCTCTTTCTATTCGGTGTGCAATAGCACATCCCGTTAAGCCTGTAGGTACTTCAGCTGTAGCTGTTGGTATGGAATGCATTACACCTTGGTTTTCTCCAATTGTTATATAAGAAATATCATTGCTAAATACACCTCCATTGGTAGTGTTAGTAGCAGCTAACGTATTTAAATAAATACGTGTTGTATCATTATAGGAGTGAGATTGCTTTTGTAACAAGCCTTGGTTATCATCTCTTCCAATTGCTACAACATTGTTGTGATAACTAGTATTTGTACTAGCGTCCCATATAGTGCTGCTGTTTGTAGCTATGTAGTCACCTTGGGTTCCACCACCAGTATTTAACAATGTTATACCATACTTAACTGCTAGGTAAGTGTTTATTTTGGTTATCTGGAGATTGGTTAAGTCAGAGTTGTAGAATATTACTTCATGTAAATAGCCATTTAAAGGAGATGTTCCAACAGATGGCTTAACCCCGAAGTATAAGCCTGTTGGGCCTGTAGATCCTGATGCAGTATTTACTGTAGACTCCCAATTTCTATCGTACAGGTTCATTGTTGAAGCCCCTGATTTGTTTCCTTTATAAGAAACTATACTAGGGACAAATCCTTCTGTCCAACGTCTGGCTCCTCTAGTAGAGTTTCCATCTAAGCCAATTGCTAGCATTCCATCCCCTCCTAAGTTTCTCAGTTGAATAGCGTCAAGACCAGTTTCATTATAAAGGACTAAATGATTATTGCTAGTAGAAACCGGGAATAAATAGGCGCAAAAGAAGGTTCCTTTGTCAACAGCGTTTAAGTTGTTTAAGAAGTTAGGAGATGATGTGTTTTGTAATGCTTTTAAATTACTTATGGTGTTGTTTGTGAATTCTAATGTTGTATTATAATTTGAAACATCTCCTGCAGGAGTATTTGTTGCTAATGGATATGGTGCGGTAGCATCTGTTACAGTTGTTGCACTTCCTCCTGTAGGGAATGTGGTTGTCCACGTTGACACATTCCCTAAGGCTAGGGCGTCTGACTTGAACCATGCTGTAAGATTGGTAGTGCCAACATTTCCTGGAGTTATAAAACTTGAGCCGGTAACGCAAATATTTCCGGTAGTACTCCCGCCTCCATTATTTGTTCTGATAAGTCTAATATGATAAGTTGCTCCAACACTAGTAGTTGCACTAACACTAGCACTAGTTGTATTTTGATCATCACAACCAATTTCGGTAAGTGTTCCACAGCCACCACTATATACTACAACCGCTACATTATTACTTGCTCCGGTTAAATCGATCACAGAATTTATTCCTGTTGCTGTGAATGAATGCCAAGAATCGTCATTAATTCCGCTTACGCAGGATGAAGAACCAGTCCCACTATTTCCGTTGCCTATGGTAAAACCTTGATTGACACAAGTGGCATTTGATGTTATGGATGTCGCTCCAGCACAAGTCGATCCTTGTCCATATGAAATACTCGTGATGAAGTAGGTAATTAATATTTTTGTAATGATAAGTTTGGCAAATAGTTTCATAATCACATTTGTTTGTCTAATTTGTAACAAACATAAGATAGACAGTAAAATAAATGTGGATTAGAGGGGGGGACAAAAGGGTGTCGTTCCTAAAGTCCTTTTTCTGTAAGGGCTATAAGAATTCCTGTAAATAAGCTGTCAAATCACTATCAATTGAGATGTTTAATTTCTTTTTTAATCTATTCTTGGATTTTTTTGCAGATTCTAATGTGGTGTTTTTACTTATTGCAATTTCTTTATTAGATAATTGCATTACAACCATAGCCGCCAACCTTAATTCTTTTTCAGTCAAATTCTGATGATGTATTTTTAACTCCGTATAAAAATTACTACTTAAATTACCCATTTGACTTTGTAGATGGGCTCTGTCTGACTTAACCTCCAATTCGTTTTGAATAAAGATTTCAATATTTTTAATTTCAGAATAGGTTATATTTTCTAGTTGATCGAGTTCTTTTACAAGTTTGGAAGAAAAATCTTTTTTCATCAAAAGTTCCAATGATAGTGCCTGAACATTTTTGCTTTCTTCTTTTACCTTTAGCGCTAAAATTTCTTGTTCTTTTAAGGCCAGTTTTAGATTAGCATCTTTGATATTTGTTTTTTTTTCTTGGATTACTTTAAATCTTAAAAACAGGAGTAAACCAACTATTATTGTAG
>JAQXDJ010000291.1 GCA_029251425.1 Vicingaceae bacterium | reverse complement strand
AATATTACCATCTTCTGGAACTTACTTTCAGTTATTAAGGTACTCTAATATTACAGATGCTGCAGATACAGAATTTGCTATTGAATTAACTAAAAAGCATAAAATTGCATCAATCCCTGTTTCAGTTTTCTATCATCAAAAAGTAGATGAAAAAGTATTGCGTTTTTGTGTGGCTAAAAAAGAAGAAACATTAAGAGCTGCTGCTGATATTTTGAATAAGATTTAAAACTTACCTACTTCTATTAAACTTTTTCCTAAATCAAACTCACTTTGTTTTTGAGCATAAAAATCATCTTTTTTGTGATGATAAGCTGCTAAATATTCTTGTTCTGTTTGCCCTGGTGTTGGAACTAAAATTGCTTTTTTATTTAAAGCTGATAAATCCATAATACTAGAATAACCCGCCCTACAAACCACCACTTTACTTTTTAAAATATATTCCTGAAGTAATAATGTTTCAAGGTGGTTAAAAACCTTAGTTCCTAACTCCTGACCCCTAACTTCTAACTCTTGATTTGGTTGCCCTAAAACAACAACCGCCTTCAGTTTATTCTTTTCTATTTCATCAAAAATTAGTTTTTCAAAAATAGTGCGTTGTGGTTCTGGTCCAGAAATAATAGCAATAATATCATACTCTTCGCCTCTGCTCAGAGTGACATCCTTTTTAATAGCAAATCGAGATAAAGGACCAATAAATTTATGCTTTATTTTTATTGGATATAAATGAGATAAGTCTCCCGATAAATTATTTTCTCCTGCAACATCCGGAATCCAACATTCATCAAACTTATTAATGAGTTTTTCAATTTTTTGATGTGCTATTTTTTCTCCAATAGGAGCTTTTACAAAAAGTTGATGCGTAAGAATTATCGATTTTACTTTATCGCTATACAAACCATAACGATTATCGGAAACGATTAAATTTATGTTATACTCTTCAATTATTTTATCAATAAATGAATGTTCTTCTTTTATGAAATTGAAAAATTTCACACTTTCATAAAACAGTTTTAATGTACTCCCTTTCTCTCCATAATTTACTTCATAACCAGGAATAACAACTGTTTTTAATTTTGGAAATTCTTGTTTTAAAAAAGCTAAAGGGTTTTTGTCTGCTCCAATAATCACTTCGTGTCCGTCAGCTACAAACTGTTTTATTAGTGGTACACACCGAGCAGCATGTCCCAAACCCCAATCTAATGGACAAACTAATATGTTCTTTTTAGTATTGATAAAGCTAAGATAGTTAATTTTGAAGCGATCTTGAGTGTTAATTAAGTTTCTTCATTATGAAAAAGAAAATTGGTTTTGGAATAATCTTATTGTTAGTTGGTATTCAGCTAATAAGAACTAACGATGCTGTTACAGCTTACGAAGCTTCTGAAGATTTTATCGTTCAGTCTGGCGCTCCAGAAGATATTCAAAATATACTTAAAACATCTTGTTACGATTGCCACTCTAATTTTACCAATATTCCTTGGTATGGAGAAATTGCTCCTGTTTCTTGGTATATTAATGATCACATTAATGAAGGGCGAGAAGAACTCAACTTTTCAGTATGGGGAACTTACCCGTTAAAAAAGAAAAAACACAAATTAGAAGAATGTTGGGAAGAAATTGAAAAAGGTAAAATGCCTTTAGAAGATTACTTAAACATGCATACTGAAGCAAAGCTTTCTGAAGAAGACCAAAACAAATTAATTGAATGGTTAAAGTCAATTAATTTAGACCCTCCTGCCGAAAAAGAATTACGATTAGATGATGGAAAAAAATGGGTGATAAATCCTGAAACAACTAGCGGGATAGAAAATATGTTAGCTTTAACAACTATTGATAGTAGTTCTACAACATTAGAAGTCTATGCTGAAATTGGGAAGAACTTAAATTTAGAAATGAAAAAAATATTTTCTGAATGCACCATGAAAGGAGAAGCACATAACCAACTGCACTTATATTTAATTCCGTTGGTAAAACAGTTTAGAGTATTAGAGGAAGCTGAAAAGATTGAAATTGCAGCTGAGCAGAACAATAAAATTATAGCACACCTAAATACGTATAACGTATTTTTTATATCTGAATAATGGGCGGAAAAGGTAAATTACAAAAATGGGCAGAAATGAAAACATTTAACAATGTTACGGAGCCTACTACTGATGAAGTTTTTAGAAAAGACCATCCTTTAAAAGGGAAATGGAGAACAGAAATTTTTAAAAATGACAACCCTATTGTTTTAGAATTAGGATGCGGAAAAGGGGAGTATTCTGTTGGGATGGGAGAGCAATACCCTAACAAAAACTTTATTGGTGTTGATATTAAGGGAAACAGAATTTGGAGAGGAGCTAAAACTGCTTTCGAAAACAACATGACCAATGTTCATTTTTTAAGAACTCAAATTGACCACATTGCATCTTTTTTTGCTGAAGGGGAGGTAGATGAAATTTGGATTACGTTTCCTGATCCTCAGCCCAAGGATAGATTAGAAAGAAAACGTTTAACATCTCCAATGTTTATAGATCGTTACGCTACTTTTTTAAAACCTGAAGGTATTATACATCTAAAAACCGATCACGAAGGTTTTTTCCAATACACCTTAGATGAAGTGGAGCGTTGCAACTTTAAATTATTGGAAAGCACTTTTAGTTTATACAACGAAATGGCTGAAAACTTAGATCCTAAAACACAAGAAATCTTAAACATTAAAACCTTTTATGAAAAGCTATTTTCTGCAAAAGGACACAGTATTCATTATTGTAGATTTCAGTTGAAATAAGTAAATTTAACCTATGAAGGTTATCATAACATTTCTATTACTCCTGAGTTTTAACTTAGCTAAATCTCAAAAAGATTCTACCTTGTTTGGAGATTGGGTGTTAACTAAACTTGAAATAAACAGCACTATTCTTACTCCTGATTCTGGAAAATACAAGGTGAAAATAACGGATAAAGAATTTGGATATGTACTTGATATAAACTGGTGTTCTGTAAGAGACTGGAAAACTATAAAAAATGAAATAGTTGCAGACCCTTCGTTCCCATGTACTAAAATATGTTGTGATGATGAAAAATCAATTTTTTACGAAAACTTAAATTATACAGGTAAATACCATTTTTTGAATAACAACACTGTTTTAATTATTGAAAATACAAGAGGTATTTTTTATCTTAAAAGAAGTAATTGGAGTAACCCTGATTTATAAAATGAACTACTCCCAAGATAGCCAAAACTTTTTTCAACTAGTTTACCAAGTTTGTAGAGAAATTCCCAAAGGAAGAGTGACTTCTTACGGAACCATTGCTAAATATTTAGGTTCTGGCAGAAGCTCCAGGATGGTTGGTTGGGCAATGAACAATGCACACCAACAAAACCCTCCAGTTCCTGCACATAGAGTGGTTAATAGAATTGGTTTACTTACTGGGAAATCGCATTTTTCACACCCTAAAGAAATGGAAATACTCCTACAAAAAGAAGGTGTTGCTGTTAAAAATGACAAAATCATCAACTTTAAAAAAGTATTCTGGGATCCAAACATAGAATTAAACCTTGAAGCTTAATTAATCCTTAACTTTGTGTAAAATATTTTACTATGAGTTTTTCAGTTGAAAAGATTAAACAAGCATTAAGTTTTGTTAGAGAACCTGATTTAAAGAAAGATATTATTGAGCTTAATTTAGTGGCTAATATCAAGTCTGATGGAAATAAAATCAGTTTCGATTTGCAGATTAATAACCCTGCAATGCATAACAAAAAGAAAGTTTTAGAAGCTTGTGAAATGCATTTAAATAGACTTTTAGAAACTGAAATTGAGCTTGATGTAAATATTTCTCCTATCCCAAAAGTAGAAACGCCAAAAGAAAACAAAGTTTTACCTGGGGTTAAAAATGTTATTGCAATTGCTTCTGGTAAAGGTGGTGTAGGAAAATCTACTGTAACGGCAAATTTAGCTATTGCATTAGCTCAAAAAGGTTACAAAGTTGGTTTAGTAGATGCTGATATTTATGGGCCATCTATGCCTTTAATGTTTAATGTTGAGCAAGAAAAACCAATGCCAGTTGAGGTAAATGGTAAAAGCTTAATTCAGCCAATTGAAAGTTACGGAGTAAAATTATTATCTATTGGATTTTTTGCAGATACTGATCAAGCTGTTGTTTGGCGAGGACCTATGGCAACTAGAGCTTTATCGCAATTGTTTACTGAAGCAAACTGGGGTGAGTTAGATTATATGTTAATTGATTTACCTCCAGGAACTGGAGACATCCACCTTTCATTGGTGCAAACGGTTTCTGTAACTGGTGCTGTAGTGGTAAGTACTCCACAAAAAGTAGCTTTAATTGATGCACGTAAAGCAATTGGTATGTTTAGCTTAGAACAAATTAACGTTCCAATTATTGGTATGATAGAGAACATGGCTTATTTTACACCTGCAGAATTACCTGCCAACAAATACTATATTTTTGGTCAGGATGGTTTAAAAAGCTTAGCTCAAGAAAACAACTTACCGTTGTTAGGTGAAATTCCATTAGTGCAAAGTATTAGAGAAGCTGGAGATGCTGGAAGACCAGCAGTTTTACAAGAAAACACACCACAATCTAACGCATTTAAAGCTTTTGCTGATAATGTTATTGAAGCTGTTGAAAAAAGAAACGAAAACTTAGAGCCCACTACAATCCTTGAGATAACTAATATGAACGGATGTTCTACAGATTAATTTTTCAATACTTTTTCTTAACTTTACATTGTTATGACTGACTCGAAAATCATCGATAAAATAAAGCTCGCACTTGATGACATTCGCCCTTACCTAATGGATGATGGTGGGGATATTGAGTTAATTGAAGTTACTGATGATTTAACAGTAAAAGTTAAATTTTTAGGAGCTTGTAAATCGTGTACAATGAGTGCTATGACTTTAAAAGGTGGTGTTGAGGAAGCAATTAAAAAAGCAATTCCAGAAATTAAAGCGGTAATTGCTGTTGAAGAAGTTCTAAACTAAAATCTCTTTACGAAAGTTTTCCTGTCAATAATCTCATCTCCATAATTGGAGAAATTTTTTCATACAAAATATTGTAAACAGCATCAACAATAGGTATTTCTACATTAAACTTTTTGTTGATCTCGTAAATTCCTTTGGCAGCATAATATCCTTCGGCCACCATATTCATTTCTATTTGAGCAGATTTTACAGAGTAACCTTTTCCAACCATGCTTCCAAAGTTTCTGTTTCTCGAAAATTGAGAGTAAGCCGTAACCAATAAATCTCCTAAATAAGCTGATGAATTTACATCTCTATGTATTGGATGCACGGCATCAATAAAAAGTTTTGTTTCTCTAGTAGCTGCTGCTATTAATACTGCTTGAAAATTATCTCCATAACCTAAACCATGGCAAATACCACTTGCAACTGCGTATACATTTTTAAGAATTGCTGAAAGCTCTGTTCCTAACAAATCATCAGAAGTAGTTGTATTTATATATCTGCATGAAATAGCCTCAGCCAAATAACTAGCTACTTCTTGATTTTCACAAGCTATTGTTAAATATGACAACCGTTCTAATGCAACTTCCTCAGCATGACATGGTCCAGCAATCATCCCCATATTTTCGTAAGGAACATTTAAAATTTTATGAAAAAATCTGGCTGGAATTCTATTTGTTTCCCCAGGAACCACACCTTTTGTTGCAGAAATAACAAACTTATTTTCTATTCCATTAATGTTCATTTCCTCAAAAGCTTGTGCTAAATAAGGAGATGGAATTGCAATTATTATAATGTCAGAATCATCAACAATAGACTGAATATTTGTACTAATATTTAGCTTAGAAATATCAAATTGTATTGATTGTATATATTTTGGGTTGTGGTGAAATTCTTTTAAATAAGCTACTGTTTCTTCATCTCGCATCCACCAGTTAACCTTCTCTAAATTCTCTGTTAGAATTTTTACTATAGCCGTTGCCCAGCTTCCTCCTCCTAATACTGCTATCTTTTTATCAAACTCCATCTAACAAATATAACTATTCTATCCTTGTAAAATACAAGTCTTAGCATCACCATCTACTTCAACTTTAACTAGTCCTAGCTTAGATAGGGCTTTCATTCCCTTATCCCATTTTTTACCGCTAAGAGCTGCTTCAGTTTTTAAAGCTCCTAAATCCATTCGCTCATTAGATTTCATAATATCGAAAATTACCTTTTCGTTATCTTTTAGCTCCAATGCTTTCTTTTCTGGTTTCATCTGAGGGAACAACAACACTTCTTGAATTGATTGATTGTTAGTTAAATACATAATTAATCTATCCATTCCTATTCCTAAACCAGATGTAGGCGGCATTCCGTACTCTAAAGATCTTAAGAAGTCATAATCAATAAATTGACTTGCTTCATCATCACCTTTCTCAGCTAATTTTAACTGCTCTTCAAAACGTTCTTTCTGATCAATTGGATCATTCAATTCGGTATATGCATTGGCAACTTCTTTTCCGCAAACCATCAACTCAAAACGCTCTGTTAAATTCGGGTCATCTCTATGCTCTTTACAAAGTGGTGACATTTCTTTTGGGTAATCTGTAATAAATGTTGGTTGAATGTAATTTCCTTCACATTTCTCACCAAAAATTTCATCAATCAGCTTTCCTCTACCCATTGTTTCGTCTACATCAATACCATTGGCTTTACACCATGTAGATAATTCCTCTTCAGATTTTCCGTCAATATCAAAATCTGTAAAATCGATAATTGATTGACGCATAGTTACTCTTTTGTAAGGCGCCTTGAAGTTAATTTTATGCTCTCCAAAAGTAGCATCAGAACTTCCGTTTACAGCAACAGCACAATGCTCTAGTAATTGCTCGGTAAACTCCATCATCCAATTGTAATCTTTGTAGGCCACATAAATTTCCATAGCCGTAAACTCCGGATTATGTGTTCTGTCCATTCCTTCGTTTCTAAAGTTTTTAGAAAACTCATAAACACCTTCAAAACCACCAACAATTAATCTTTTTAGATATAATTCGTTTGCAATTCTCATGTACAATGGAATATCTAAAGAGTTGTGGTGAGTAACAAAGGGACGAGCCGCAGCACCACCTGCAATTGGTTGTAAAACTGGAGTTTCAACCTCCATATACTCTCTTTCGTTAAAGAAAGAACGCATTGCATTAAACAACTTTGTACGCTTCACAAACACCTCTTTAACATGCGGATTTACTACTAAATCAGCATAACGCTGTCTGTATCTCATTTCAGGATCAGTAAATGCATCATGTACATTTCCTTCAGCATCCGTTTTTGGTAATGGTAATGGTTTTAAAGATTTACTTAATAATGAAAATTGCTTAACTCTCACGCTAATTTCTCCAACCTGAGTCTTAAACAGCTCACCTTCTACTCCAATAAAATCCCCTAAATCTATCAACTTTTTCAGCACATCATTATACAGCGACTTATCCTCTCCTGAGCAGATTTCATCTCTATTGAAATACACCTGAATTTTACCTTGTGAATCTTGAATTTGTCCAAAACCAGCTTTCCCTTGAAGTTTATTTCTCATTAAACGACCAGCAATAACAACCTGTTTACCCTCTTCGTATTTCTCCTTTATCTCTTTTGATAAAATAGTTACTGGATATAAAGCTTGAGGATAAGGGTTAATTCCCAATTCTCTTAACTTGGTTAACGATTCACGTCTAACCAATTCTTGTTCTGATAATTGCTGACTCATTTTAATTCTGATTTTTAAGGGTGCAAAGATAGTTATTCAATGTTGAATTTTAAATCTTCCTCTAGGATTAAACGGATTTTATCATTATTGTTAGTTTTGCAACAATGATATTAACTGATACACATACCCATTTATATTCTGAACAATTTAATGAAGACATTGATGTTGTAGTCCAAAATTGTATTGAAAAAGGGATTGAACGACTGTTTTTACCAAACATCGATTCTACATCTATTGAATCAATGATGGCACTGGGAGAAAAATATCCTGAAAATTGTTTCCCTATGATGGGTTTTCATCCAACTTCTGTTAGAGATAATTACAAAGAGGAATTAGCTTTGGTAGAACAATGTATGAGCAACCACAAATTCTGCGCTGTTGGCGAAATAGGCATTGACTTATATTGGGATAAAACATATGTTAAAGAACAACAAGAAGCCTTTCGTTTTCAAATAGAATTGGCCAAAAAATATGACCTCCCTTTTGTAATTCATTGTAGAGATTCGTTTGATGAAATTTTTGAAATTTTAGACGAATTGAATGATGATAAAATGAGAGGGATTTTTCATTGCTTTACAGGAACTGTTGAGCAAGCTAATCACATCATTAATTATGGTGATTTTAAAATTGGTATTGGTGGAGTAGTAACCTTCAAAAACTCTGGATTAGATAATATTGTTGAGCAAATAGATATTAAACATTTAGTGTTAGAGACTGACTCTCCGTATTTAGCGCCAACTCCACATAGAGGAAAAAGAAATGAAAGCACGTATTTATATAATATTGCTGAAAAAGTTGCCGATATTTACAATATATCAGTTGAAGAAGTAGCTGAAATAACAACGGAAAATTCAAAACAAGTATTCGGATTTTAAATGAACTCAATACTCATCATATACACAGGCGGAACCATTGGTATGGTGCGTGATGAAAACACAAATGCTTTAAAGGCATTTGATTTTGATTCGTTAATTAGTGAAATTCCTGAAATAAAAAAGCTGAAATGTAAAATTGAAGCGACTTCTTTTGATGAACCAATTGATTCATCAAATATGCAGCCCAACAATTGGCTAAACATTGCTCAAATCATTTATGATAATTATGAAAAACATGACGGGTTTGTTGTATTGCATGGTTCTGATACAATGGCCTATACAGCTTCTGCGTTAAGTTTTCATTTAGAAAATTTAGAAAAGCCAGTAATTTTAACAGGCTCTCAACTTCCAATAGGAGAGGTAAGAACTGATGCAAAAGAAAATTTATTAACGGCAATTGAGATTGCTGCTGCTCAAAAAAATGGAAAAGCAATAGTTCCTGAAGTGGCCATCTATTTTGAATACGATTTATATCGAGGGAATAGAGCAACCAAATCCGATGCTGAAGATTTTGAAGCTTTTACTTCTCCAAATTATCCGGTGTTAGCAGAAGCAGGTGTTTCTTTAAAGTTTAAGAAAAACAACATTTACCAACCTAACGGTAAAAAATTAAAGCTTAATCAATTCTCAAATAATCACATTGCAACAATTAAGCTATACCCAGGAATTACTGAGGAAGTAATTTTTTCTATCATTAATATTCCAGGATTAAAAGCCATTGTATTAGAAACTTTTGGAGCTGGTAATGCATCTACTCAATTATGGTTCATCAATTTGTTAATTGAAGCCATTAATAAAGACATTATTATATTAAACATCAGCCAATGTGAAGGCGGAAGTGTTGATCAAGGAAAGTATGAAACAAGTTCTGCTTTTAATAAAATTGGTGTAGTAGGCGGAAAAGATATGACTTATGAAGCTGCCGTTACCAAACTAATGTATTTACTAGGTACAGATCTATCAACTGCCGAAATAAAAGAGTGGTTACAAAAACCTTTAAGAGGAGAAATTACTGAATAATTTTAGCTCTAATTTGAGCTGCTGCATCTGCTATTTCAAAAATTACTTCTTGATTTATCGCCTTTTCATCAACCTTATCAAAAGCTTCTTGAAGTGCTTTCATTTTATTCTCAACAGCAATAACCTCAGTATTGTCATAAGTTATTAAAAGATCCATTAAGCTTGATAATGAAGCTTTTTGTGCAGCTATTCTTTTCATTAGTTCTTCATCTGGATTCTCTTTATCTAATGTTCTTGTTCCTAAATAAAGCCCTTCAATCCACCCTCCCGTCATTATTAATGCAGATAGGTGGTCTTGACCTGTTTCATTTAAATGTGCTTCAATAATTTTAAAAGCATCATCAATAATTACCATTAAAGAATCTCTATTATTTACACTTTCCTCAATTCTTTCAATTGTTGCAATATCAAAAGCAGAAGAAACGTCTAACCCGTCAGAAAGCTTCTTAGAGCAATTAATATATATCATTGATTCTTGTGATTGATCAAAAACATTAGCATAACTTAAATCTGCTCCGTAAACACCAAGGTTTAATGCTTTTTTTCCGCTAGTCACATATTTATTTACGTTTTCAGAAGGGTTTGTTATTTCCACAACATATTCAATTCCTGAACTATAAAATAAATTTGCTGTTTCCATTGGTGAAGGAATTGTAGAAAACACCTCTTGCACTTTTTCTACCCTTTCTGGCGTTAATTCATTTACCACAGGTGTTTCAACTGCAACAGCTTTTTCTTTAGTGGTTTCACCACCACAAGCAATTAATAAGCATGAAAACATTAGTATTATAAATTGCTTCATCATTAGTTTTGTTTTAGAACTTTTCAAAATTAGCGAATTCAAATTAATGTGCCAACAGCCAATTTTCAGCAGCATTCATTTCTACATCTAAAGGCACCGCTAGCTTTACTGCATTTTCCATTTTATCTTTTACTATCGCTTTTATTTGATCTAACTCTGGTTTGTAGACATCAAACACCAATTCATCATGCACTTGTAATAACATTTTAGATTGGAATTGCTGTTTTTCAAATTCTGCATGGATGTTAATCATGGCTATTTTAATAATATCGGCAGCTGAACCTTGTATAGGTGCATTTACAGCATTTCTCTCAGCATGGCTACGAACAATAGCATTAGCTGAATTAATATCCTTTAGGTTTCTTCTCCTGTTCATTATGGTTTCTACATAACCATGCTCTTTAGCTAGCTCAACATTATTTTCCATGTAAGCTTTAAGCTTAGGATATTGCTCAAAATATGTGTCAATAATTGCTTTAGCTTCTTTTCTTGGGATGTTTAGGTTTTGTGATAATCCAAATGCAGAAACACCATAAATAATCCCAAAGTTTACCGCTTTAGCTTTACTTCTCATCTCTCTATCAACATCCTCAACAGCTACTCCAAAAACTTTTGCTGCTGTAGCGGTATGAATATCTTCTCCTTTCACAAAAGCTTCCTGCATATTTTCATCCTCACTCAATGCAGCAATAATTCTTAATTCTATTTGAGAATAATCTGCTGCTAACAATGTAAAATCATCATTTCTTGGAATAAATGCTTTTCTAATCTCTCTTCCTTTTTCAGTTCTAATTGGGATGTTTTGAAGGTTTGGGTTATTAGAGCTTAAACGACCAGTTGCTGCAACAGTTTGCATATAACTCGTGTGGATTTTCCCATCTTCTGCATTTACCAATTCTGGTAAAGCATCTACATAAGTAGATTTTAACTTTTTAAGTGATCTATATTCTAAAATTAATGGAACTATTTCATGCTTACTCGCCATTTTAGAAAGTACATCTTCACTTGTCGAATACTGCCCTGTTTTTGTTTTCTTAGCTTTCTCAACAATTTTCATCTTGTCAAACAACACTTCTCCCAATTGTTTTGGAGAATCCACATTAAATTCTTCACCAGATAATTCTAAAATTTGTTTGGTTAAATCAGTAACTGAAACTTCTAATTCTTCAGAAAATTTAGCCAAAGCAGGAACATCTAAGTTAATTCCCTCCTTTTCCATTGCACTTAAAACAGGAATTAATGGAGTTTCAATTTCATCCATTAACTTCTTTAGCGTTTCGTTCATTTTTGGTTCAAACTGATTCTTTAGTTGGAGTGTAATGTCAGCATCCTCACAAGCATAATCTACAATTTCTTCTTGCGGAATATCGCGCATTGTTTTTTGCTTCTTCCCTTTTTTACCAATCAATGTTTCTATCGAAACAGTTTTATAACCCAAATAAGTTTCTGCCAACAAATCCATATTATGACGCATATCTGGCTGAATCAAATAATGCGCAATCATGGTATCAAACAAAGGCCCTTTTACTTGGATGTTGTAATTGGTCAACACATTAATATCATATTTAAGATTTTGCCCAACTTTCTCAATTTGCTCGTTTTCAAACAAGTTTTTAAACTCAGCCAAAACCGCTGTAGCTTCTTCCTTGTTTTCTGAAAAAGGAACATAAAAAGCTTCGCCTTCTTTAAAGGCAATTGACATTCCTACAATCTCCGCTTCAAAAGGATTAATACCAGTTGTTTCTGTATCAAAACAAAACGATTTTTGCTTCGATAAA
This sequence comes from Vicingaceae bacterium, assembly GCA_029251425.1. Classification (GTDB taxonomy): domain Bacteria; phylum Bacteroidota; class Bacteroidia; order Flavobacteriales_E; family Vicingaceae. The sequence goes on along the minus strand of JAQXDJ010000291.1, from coordinate 2,124 downwards.
TCAGCAATCAATTTTGCTCTTTCTATTTCTGTTTGTACAAAATGATAACTGTGTTTAGCATTAGTAATGTCTTTTGCTTCTTGTGGAGCTTCTTCCTCAACTACAGTTGTATCAACGGTAGTTTCCATTGCATTACCAAACAAATCCATTTGCCCTCCAGGTTGAACTGGTACTGGTGCAGGTTTAATTTGTATCTCTCTTCCTAAAATACGTTTCGCTAAATTTCTAAACTCTAATTCAGAAAATAACTCGGTAATTTTTTCTTCATCTGGTGCTTCAACTATAGTATCAGCTAAATCATAATCAACAGGGACATCTAAAATAATTGTTGCCAACATTTTAGACAATAACCCTTGCTCAGCAAAATTGATAACATTCTCTTTTTGTTTTCCTTTTAGCTCATCAGCATGCTCAATCAACCCTTCAACACTACCATATTTAGCAATTAAAACTTTAGATGTTTTTTCTCCAATTCCGGGAATTCCAGGAATATTATCTACCGCATCTCCCCACAGCCCTAAAATATCAATAACCTGTAACGGGTTTTCTACACCAAACTTTTCGCACACTTCTGGTATACCCATAACCTGAGCAGGCTTACCGTAAGCTGCAGGTTTGTACATAAAAATGTTTTCAGAAACTAACTGCCCAAAATCCTTATCAGGAGTCATCATATAGGTTTGGAAACCTTGTCTTTCGGCTTCCTTAGCCATTGTCCCAATAATATCATCCGCCTCATAGCCTTCCAACAAATACATTGGAATGTTAAACGCTTCAATAATTTTTTTGATGTATGGAATAGCTGTTCTAATATCTTCAGGCATTGCTTCTCTTCCCGCCTTATAATCTGTAAAAACTTCCTCTCTGTTAGATGCTCCGCCTGGCGCATCAAAAACAACTGCAATGTGTGTTGGTTTTTGTTTTTCTAAAACCTCTATTAGGGTATTGGTAAACCCCAACATTGCTGAAGTATTTAACCCTTTAGAATTGTATCGTTGGTTTTTACCAAAAGCAAAGTAAGCTCTATAAATTAATGCAAAAGCATCGAGTAAAAACAATTTTTTTTCTGCAGCCATATCCTAAATTTTGAACATCCAAAATACGGTTTTTATAGCATACCTATTTGTGTTTGCTTACAATTTTATCAATGCTTTTTAACGTAAAAATGTACTACTTTATGAGCCAATAATTTTGTACATTTAAGCCATCAAAAACCTCAGATACATACTGTTACTTTTTGTTTGCCTTAACCTTTGGCAAAATAATAATTGCTTTGCACAATTTTACTCCGAAACCGTTTACACCACTAAAGATGGTTTAAAAAGCAACGTGATTCAAGATATTATTCAGAGCAAAGATGGTCACCTTTGGATGATTAACGCAGGAGAATTGTGCAAATTTGATGGGAAAGATTTTACCTACTACCCCTTAAAAAATGATATTGAAAAAAAAGAGTACCTGAAAACAGAATTAACAGAATTAATCACAGGTGAATTTATGTTCAGGAGTAGTGTTTTTGTGAAATTCAATCCTATAACAGAATCTTTCACATATTATGCAGACCCTCTCAAAGAAGCAACAGGAATATACTCAAAAAAAAATGAGGAAGAAATTGGATTTTTTGAACCAGTCAGTGCAAGGTTTGATAAAGCTGGGACTGTTTGGTATACTAACATTAAAGGTGTTTTTAAGTTGTTTGAAGATTCTTGTTTTAATCTTTTAGCAGATTCAAAGAAAACTATACGACCAGATGCTTCCTGGTCTATGATTGACAATGAGGGAAAGAGTTGGATGATTACTGAAAAAGATCTTTATCGAATGGAGAAAAACAATTTAAAACAGTATCCCCTAACGTTATTTGGCTTTGAAAAAGACAGTAACAATTTGAGTATTATGTTTGTAGAATCTGAAACTAACATTTTTCTTTATAATAGAAGTTCACTTTCTAATAAAAAATTAACCTTTTTTAAAGTTAACGTAAAAACAAATAAAACTGATACAATCATAATCTCGAACACTAATAACATTCTCTCTATTGTTAAGAGAAATAAGGTTTTTTATATCTTGGACAAACTTGAGCCAAAAAACTATTTACTTATTTAAGATACAAAAAATAAAACCATT
>JAQXDJ010000255.1 GCA_029251425.1 Vicingaceae bacterium | reverse complement strand
TACCAGCTCCTTATTGGGTAAGTTACCATGAAATAATTAAAATTGCTGGTGCAGTCCCAGTAGGAATTCCAACCACTATTGAACAAGATTTTAAAGTTAATGTTACTCAAATTAAAGCTGCAATAACTGATAAAACCAGAATGATTTGGTTTAGCACTCCATGTAACCCAAGTGGTTCCGTTTATACCAAAGAGGAGTTACACGATATTGCTCAGCTTATTAAAGATTATCCAAATATTTTAATTGTTTCTGACGAAATATATGAACATATTAATTTTAGTGGTAAACACGAAAGTATTGGTCAATTTGACTTTATAAAAGATCAAGTAATTACTGTTAATGGCGTTTCTAAAGGCTTTGCTATGACAGGTTGGAGAATTGGATATTTGGGCGCTCCAAAATGGGTTGCTGATGCTTGTACAAAAATGCAAGGACAATTTACTTCTGGAACTTGTAGTATTTCTCAAAAAGCAGCAGAAGCAGCATTGGAAGCTGATCCTTCTGTTACTTACGAAATGAAGGCTAGTTTTGAAAAACGAAGAGAGTTGGTACTTTCTATGATGAAAGAAATTCCTGGTTTAAAATTAAACTTTCCGAAAGGCGCTTTTTATGTATTTCCTGATGTAACAAGTTATTTTGGTAAAACAGATGGCGAAACAACTATAAATAATGCTACTGATTTAACAATGTTTCTTCTAAACAAAGGACTAGTTGCTCTAGTAACCGGAGAAGCTTTTGGTGATCCAAACTGCATTAGATTATCTTATGCTGCTTCTGAAGAGGTATTAATTGAAGCAATCAACAGGATTAAAACTGCTTTAGCTTTGTTACATTAATTATGAAGAATAAAAACGAAATAGTAAACCTCTTTAAGGACTTCAACAAATTAAATGTTTTAATTATTGGAGATGTAATGATAGATTCTTACTACTATGGTGAGGTTAATAGAATTTCTCCTGAAGCTCCAGTACCAATTGTTTCTGTTAACAATAAAGATAACCGTTTAGGTGGTGCAGCCAATGTAGCACTTAATGTGAAAGCTTTAGGGGCCACTCCTATTCTTTGCTCTGTAATTGGAAATGATAATGCTTCAGAAAAATTAACTGATCTTTTACAACAAGAAAACCTAAGTGCTGAAGGTATTATTAAGAGTAAAGAACGTATTACAACTGTTAAGACTAGAATTATAGGAAATAAACACCAAGTTTTGCGTGTTGATTCAGAAGTTGACAATCCATTATCTAAAACAGAAAATACCAATTTAACCAATGCTATAAATTCTTTAATCAACAATAGAAACATTGATATTGTTATTTTTCAAGATTACGATAAAGGTGTTATTACCCCTCAATTAATTGACGAAGTAATTTCTCTTTGTAATTCTAAAAATATTCCAACAACAGTTGATCCAAAAAAACGAAACTTTTGTAGCTACAAAAATGCTACACTTTTTAAACCTAATCTTAAAGAATTAAAAGAAGGTTTAAACATTGAAATCGACCCTTCAAACACCAAAGAAGTTGAAGCTGCAATTGACCAGCTAAATGAAAATCAAAACAACAAAATAAACTTTATTACACTCTCAGAATATGGAGTTTTAATAAAGTCTGGTACTGATAAAAAACAAATACCTGCTCACATCAGAAGTATTTCTGATGTGTCTGGAGCTGGTGACACTGTAATTAGTGTTGCGTCTCTTTGTTTAGCATTAAACCAACCCATTTCAATGATTGCTGAAATAGCTAATTTATCTGGAGGTTTGGTTTGTGAAAGTATTGGTGTTGTTCCTATCGATAAAGACCAATTATTATCTGAAGCAATTGAAAATTTAATTTAATTTTTTAATGACTGTAATTCCTTACAAAGAGAAAACCGAAGGCAAAAAAGAACAAGTTGCTACGATGTTTAACAACATCTCAAAAAAATATGATTTTTTAAACCATTTCTTATCTATGGGCATTGATATTCTTTGGAGAAAGAAAGCCATAAGAATGTTAAAAGAAAGTCAACCAAAACGAATGTTAGACATTGCTACAGGAACAGGAGATTTTGCCATTGAAGCTTT
>JAQXDJ010000204.1 GCA_029251425.1 Vicingaceae bacterium | reverse complement strand
GAAGCTTTTGTTTCTGTTGGAATTCCTGATATGAAAGGAATTAGAGATAACATCCAACTAAAATGGAACGATGAAAGTTATGCCTTTAATCCAGGTATTGAGAGCAATGATGTTATTGGATCTGGAGTTTCTACTAAAGTTGAGATTCAACCAGCTAAAGAAGATGGGTTAACTGAAGATGAATCAGCTATAGACTCTACTAAAAATGATTTTAATTTTTCTTTTGATTTAAACTTAAATGGAAGCTCATTTTTAAAGTTTATTCCGATTGGAAAAGAAACAAATGTGAATTTAAATTCTGATTGGGCTCACCCAAGTTTTACAGGGGCTTCATTACCTGATAAACACGAAATTACTGCTGAAGGATTCACTGCTCACTGGAAAGAATTGCACTTAAACAGAAATTACCCTCAACAATGGCTAGGAAATAGTCACAACATTAACAATTCCACTTTTGGTGTAGATCTATTATTAGCTGTAGATGAATATCAAAAATCAACACGATCGGCTAAATATGCCATTATGTTTATCTCCTTTACCTTTTTAATTTTCTTTTTTATTGAAATCAGAAACAAAAAAAGAATTCATCCAATACAATTTATTTTAGTAGGATTAGCATTAACCATTTTCTATGCTTTACTCCTATCTTTATCTGAACACATACATTTTAATAATGCTTATTTAATAGCTAGTACAGCAATTATTGTTATGATTGGAGCTTACTCCATTACCATATTCAAAAATGGAAAATTAACCGCTTTAATGACCGGAGTACTTACATTATTATATGGTTTTATCTTCACTATTTTACAATTAGAAGATTATGCTTTACTGATGGGAAGTATCGGCTTATTTATTGTGCTGGCAGTAATCATGTATTTATCCAGAAAAATAGATTGGTATGCGATAGCTAAAGGCAAAAAAGAAATAGAATAACTTATTAAAGGAGCTGAAATTCAGCTCCTTTTTTTATGCTAACTTTGTAATCAATGGAATTAAAACGTTTAAATAAAGCCATTTCTGAAACTGGCTATTGCTCCCGTAGAGGTGCTGACAAACTGATTGAAGAAGGCAAAGTAAAGGTAAATGGTAAAGTACCTGAACTCGGAACAAAAGTTACAGCTACGGATGTTATTTCGGTTAATGGACAAACCATCACCAAAGAAGTTGAAAACATTTATTTAGCGTTTCATAAACCTGTAGGAATTACTTGTACTACTGAGCTTCATATAAAAGGAAACATTATAGATTATATTAAATATCCAGAGCGTATCTTCCCTATTGGGAGATTAGACAAACCAAGCGAGGGTTTAATTTTTATGACGAATGATGGAGATATCGTAAACAAGATATTACGTTCAAAAAACAGTCATCAAAAAGAATATGTTGTAACAGTAAACAGACCCATTACTGATGATTTTATAAAAAAAATGGGAAACGGTGTTCCTATTTTAGATACGGTTACTGATAAATGCGAAGTCAAAAAAATAAACAATACAACGTTTAACATTATCTTACAACAAGGTTTAAACAGACAAATTCGAAGAATGTGCGATTATTTAGGCTATGAAGTTAGAACACTTAAGCGCATCAGAATAATGAACATTAGTCTTGACGGGATTAAAAAAGGAGAATACCGTTCGTTCACAAAACAAGAATTAGCAGAAATTAATGAGCTAGTTAAAGATTCGAGCAAAACATTTTAGCATGACAGATTTCGATAGAAAGAAACATTGGGAAAACATTTACAACACCAAACAATTAGATGAAGTAAGTTGGTACCAAACTAATCCACAAACTTCATTAGACTATATTACCTCAAACGCAGCTTCATTAACAGCTAAAATTATTGATGTTGGTGGTGGCGATAGTTTTTTGGTAGATCATCTATTAGATTTAGGTTATACTGACATTACTGTAGTTGATATTTCAGCCAAAGCTATTGAACGAGCCAAAGCACGTTTAAATGAAAAAGCTAGTAAAGCAAAATGGATTGTTGCAGATGCAGCAGATTTTACCCAAACTGAAAAATATGACATTTGGCATGATAGAGCTGCTTTTCACTTTTTAACTGATGAAAATGATATAGTTAATTATAGAAATACAGCTGCAAATGCAATTAATAAAAATGGATCTATGATTATTGGAACATTTTCAATTGATGGTCCTTTTAAATGTAGCGGAATTGAAATAAAACAATACTCTGAAGAATCTTTAACAAGCTGTTTTGAAGAGAACTTTTCATTAACAGAATCTGTTAACTATAATCATCCAACACCGTTTAACACCACGCAAAATTTTGTGTTTTGTAGTTTCATAAAAAACTAAAAAAAATATTTTGCGTCTTTTTAATTTGTTCTCGTCTATAAATTAAAAACAACATGAATACCGAAAAAATATGGAGTGATTTCAATAGTCAATTACTTGGATTTATTAAATCCAAAGTAAATAATCAATCTATTGCTAAAGATATATTACAAGACGTTTTTGTTAAAATTCATTTAAAGTCGGGTGCTTTAGCCGATAACTCAAAACTTCAAAGTTGGTTATACCAAATTACTCGCAACACTATAATTGATTACTATAGGAAGAAAAAACTTCCACTAATTGAAGAACTATCTATTGAAATACCCGAAGTTATTGATAATGAGTCGATGCTTGAGTTTTGTGATTGCCTAATTCCTTTTATAGATGATTTACCAGAAAAATACAGAGACGCTATTTTAAAAACTGAACTCGGAAATTTATCTCAAAAAGATTATGCACGTCAATTAGGTATTTCCTACTCTGCATTAAAATCTAGAGTACAAAGAGGAAAAGTTGAATTAAAAAAATCTTTTATCTCTTGTTGTCATTTAAAATTAGACTCCAAAGGAAAAATAATTCAGCCTGAAGACAACTGTTCCTGCTGATTATTTTGCGTCTTTTTCACACACTTTCGTCTATGTAAATAGATAATAATATCTTAATTAAAACTTAAAAAGATGAAAGATCAAAAGAATGAACAACTCCAAAATGAGTGCAATTGTAATTGTAATTGTACTTGCAACTGCAATTGTAACTGTTCAAATGACAGTACAACAAATAGTTGTTGTTAACAATTAAGGAGGCTTCGGCCTCCTTTTTTATTGCCCTAATATTTCTACTCTAGTAGTTTAGCTTTTATTATCTTTGAAAAAATTGAAAATTTACCCAAATGAATATAATAAATGAACTAATTGATAGAAGTGGAAACAAATGTGAACTGTGTGGTTCAACAAACGATTCAAAATCTTACGAAGTTCAACCTCCAGTTAATAGAGGTGCATATGGGAATGTATTAATTTGTAATACTTGTTTAGAACAAGTTGAGGATGCTGATAAGATGGACAAAAACCATTGGCATTGTTTAAACGATAGCATGTGGAGTGAAGAAGATGCTGTAAAAGTTATTGCTTGGAGAATGCTAACTCGTTTAGGAAATCAAGACTTGCTAGACATGATGTATTTAGAAGATGAAGCCAAAACTTGGGCTGAAGCAACTGGAGAAGGGAAAGACAAAGTTGTGCATAGAGATAGTAATGGCGTTATTTTAAATTCTGGAGATTCTGTTGTTTTGATTAAAGATTTACCGGTAAAAGGTTCTAGTATGATTGCCAAAAGAGGAACTGCTGTTAGAAGAATATCTTTAGATCATGATAATGCGGAATACATTGAAGGAAAAGTAGATGGACAACAAATTGTAATTATTACTAAATACGTTAAGAAAACATAAGATGCCTGACGGAAGAAATAGAAAAGACGTTAAAATTGGAATTGAGGTTGAGGTAATTCAAAAGCACCACCAACGTTCTGGAGAATTAACAGAAGGAATAGTAAAAAAACTATTAACTAAATCTCCAAATCATCCGCATGGTATTAAAGTTATGCTAGAAGATGGAGTTGTTGGAAGAGTTAAAAACATTATAGAATGAATGAAGAAAATATAGAGGAAACAACATTTGATAATCACGGATATAAAGAAGAAATAGAATATGCCGGTTTTTGGATAAGATTTGGAGCGGCCTTAATTGATGTTTTGGTAATGATTCCGATTATAGCTATTAGCACTTATAATCAGTTTGAAATGAAGTCTATTGTACTTTTATATGCTTTAACAGTACTTTCTGCTTTATATAAACCACTAATGGAGTTTAAATATGGTGCCACTTTAGGTAAAATGGCATGCAAAATAAAAGTTGTAAACGAAGACTTAAACCCTATTACAATAGATCAAGGTTTTGGTAGATATATTCCTTGGGGAATTTCTGTAGTATTACAATTAATGGCTGCATCTTATATTTTTTCAGATCCTGGATTCAATTCAGCAGATACCTATATGGAAATAGGTTTAATTGCCCAAAATTCTCCAATAGCTAACATTTCAAATATTTATAATATCGTTTTCTTGGTAATAATAGGAAGCTTAATTTTCGATAAAAAAAGTAGAGGGTTTCACGATAAGATTGCTAAAACAACTGTAATTAAAGTAAAAAAGTAATTACTACTTTTAATGAAAACCAGCAGAATATATCTTAGAAAATTCAATGTTTCAGATTTAGAAAATGTTTTCAAAGGTCTCTCTCATCCTGATGTTATCAAATATTACGGAATAAGTTTTAAAAACTTGGAAGCGACAAAAGAGCAAATGACATGGTTTGCTGATTTGGAGAGGAATGAAAAAGGAATTTGGTGGGCAGTTTGTTCCGTTGATAATGATCAATTTTTAGGTGCTGGAGGTTTAAATGATTTGTGTAAAGACAAAAAGAAAGCTGAACTAGGGTTTTGGCTATTACCAGAAAACTGGAAACAAGGTATAATGACAGAAGCTATTCCTTTAATTATAAAATATGCTTTTGAAAATCTCGGGTTAAAAAGAATTGAAGGTTTTGTAGAAACTGAAAACATCAATTGTAAAAAAGCCATTGAAAAACTCAATTTTAGACTTGAGGAGACTCTCATTGATTGTGAAGAAAAAAACGGCAAGAAAATTAGTTTAGATGTTTACACATTAACGAATAGCTAATTCAATCATTTCTTTTTGAACTGTAGTTTCAGCAACATCAAAATCGAACCACTCGCCTATTTCAGTAGCATAATCTTTACCATTTAAATAGCTGTTTAAAGCTCTATTTAAGCCTTTAGTATATTTCTGATGCTTCGCTCCTGTTGGATCTTTATGGGTTAAATCATTTTGAGCAAAACCTTTAAACTTTGGCCCCGTAATTATAATATCAAAAGCTTCAGGGTTTTGTCCAATCGGACTATGAATGGTTGTGGTAAACTGGTGCCAAAAAGCAGATTGAATACAATTGTTCTCAAATAGTTGGCGAACCACCTCTAACGAATCTATCGTTTCTTGCTCTGTTTCTGTTGGGAAACCATACATCAAATACGCATGCACCATTACTCCAAACTTAGAAAACGAATTGGTTACACGTGCCACTTGAGCAATATCAACCCCCTTATTCATTTTCACTAATAAACGATCCGAAGCAACTTCTAAACCACCTGTTACAGCAATACAACCCGATTCTGATAACAACTCACACAACTCATCATTAAACGTTTTTTCAAAACGAATATTAGTCCACCACTTAATTTCTAAACCTCTTTCTAATAAAAGTTCAGCCATTGCTTTAAGCATTTTGGGTGGAGCAGCTTCATCAACAAAATGAAACCCATTGTTACCAGTTTCATTCATCACTTGCTCTATTCTATCTACTAATTTAGCAGCAGTTGTGTTTTGATAATTTCCTATATAATCTAAATTAACATCACAAAAAGAACATTGTTTCCAATAACAACCATGAGATACGGTTAACTTATTCCACTTACCATCTGTCCATAAACGATGCATCGGATTGATAACATCTAAAAACGACATATAAGTTTTAAACTCTATACCCTTATAGCTTGGTACTGGTAAATCCTTATGATGAAAAATGGTATTAGGTATTTTATTCTGATAAAAGACCTTCTTTTTCTTCAATAAAAATGTTCGCTCTAACTCATCAACTCCTATCTCATTATTTATGTGTTGTATTAATCTTAGAACAGGCCCTTCTCCATCATCTAAAGTAATGTAATCAACATATTTAAAGATTCTTGGATCAGATAACGAGCGTAACTCTGTATTACAATAACCACCTCCAAATCCAACTTTAATGTGTCTATAGTTTTTCTTTATAAATTGAGCACAACGCAATGCCGCAAACAAGTTTCCTGGGAAAGGTATCGTAAAACAAATTAAATCTGGTTGCTCCTCTTCTATTTTATTAACCAGTAATAATAAGAGCTGATCTTCAATTAAAGTTGTATCATAACTTAAATATTCCGCCAATTGATCAAAACTGCTAGCCGAACTCGAAATTTGTTCTGCATAACGTGTAAACGAGAAAAACTCATCTACATTGGCTGTGATAAAGTCCCCTAACTCTTCTATAAACAGCGTCCCTAAATGTTTTGCCTGATCAATTTCATCCAAATCAAAATAAGCAACATCTAAATCCTTTTCTCTACGATGACCTTTTGGTAAATAGTCATTTGACAAAAGTTGCTGTGCAGTAGTAATATCTTGATTCCTCAAAAAATTAGTTACTTCATCAACTCTGTCAATATATTGGTATCGTTTACTTCCAACTAATGGGAAATCATAATTTTCAAATTCGTCAGCCTCAATAAATATTTGCTCTAAAAAACTACTCGAAAATACTTTGTTAGAAAGCGCTATACTTAAATCATATTGTACAGTATCTAATCCCTTGCTATCTAAAAAACCTTTTAAATAAGCTGTTGCTGGATACGGAGTGTTTAACTGCGTAAACGGAGGGGTAATTAATAGCGTTTTTACTGACACGCTGCAAAAGTACAATAAAACTAAGCACTAGTAATGAGTAAATCATATCAAGTGACTACCTTTGCCAAATGTCAAAATCAACCCAACAACAAATTCTTGGTAAACTCGGTATTTCAAAGCTTAATGACATGCAGCAAGAAGCTATGAATACCATTCCTAAATCAGCCAACACCGTACTATTATCCCCTACAGGATCAGGAAAAACTGTAGCTTTCTTATTACCAATCATCAAACAATTAGATCCTAGCTGTGATGAAATACAAGCTATGGTTTTAGTTCCTTCAAGAGAACTAGCTATACAAATTGAGCAAGTAATGCGAAAAATGGGTTCTGGCTACAAAGTAAATGCTGTTTATGGCGGAAGAGCTGGGTCTAAAGATAAATTAGAATTAAAGCACCGACCAGCAGTATTAATAGGAACTCCAGGAAGAGTTGCTGCACATCTTTACAAAGAAAGTTTTGAAACTAAACACATTAAAACATTAGTATTAGATGAGTTTGATAAATCATTAGAGGTTGGTTTTGAGGTAGACATGAGAGACATCCTAGATGAACTACCCAATATTGAAAAACGTGTGTTGACTTCTGCTACATTTGGTGTTGAGATTCCTAAGTTCTTAGAATTTATTGATCCTATCACGATTAATTACTTAGAAAAAGAATCTTCTCAGCTAGCTTTAAAAACAGTTGTTGCTTCAGATAAAATGAAGTTAGAAACATTGGTAGATACGCTTTGTCACATTGGAAATCAACCAGGAATTATCTTCTGTAATTTTAAAGATACCATTAAACAAGTAAGCGAATATTTATGGGAAAACAAAATAAGTCATGGTTGCTTTTATGGCGATATGGAGCAAATTGACAGAGAAAAAACGTTAATTAAATTCCGTAACGGAACACATCAAATAATCATAGCTACCGATTTGGCAGCCAGAGGAATAGATATTCCTGAAATGAAGTTTATTATTCATTTTCAGTTACCTGCGCGTGTAGAAGAATTTACGCACCGCAACGGAAGAACTGCCAGAATGAATGCAGAAGGAACAGCTTACGTTTTGGTTTGGGATGGTAATATTCCGAGCTATGTAAATGCCCCTGATGTTGAAAAAATACACAATGCTCCTATTCCAAAACCAACAGGATGGCAAACACTATTTATTACTGGCGGAAGAAAAGACAAAATCTCTAAAGGAGATATAGCTGGATTGTTCTTTAAGCAAGGTAAATTGAATAAGGATGAATTAGGCGTTATTGAATTACAAAGCAATTACGCTTATGTTTCTGTAAAATCTTCAATAGCTAACAAATTAATACCGTTAGTAAACAATACCCGTTTAAAAAAGAAAAAAGTTAGAGTTAGTGTAGTTTAGAACATTATGAAAAACCTTATTGAAATATTAAAAATCATTTTTGCAGCAGTAATCCTTTCAATAATATATGGAATTATTCATGATTTGATAACTGCAAATATTTCGATAGAATATTTTACTATTGGACATCCTAAGATAATAGAAAGTGATTCTCCTTTAACCCTTGCTTTACTTTGGGGAGTAATTGCTACTTGGTGGGTAGGATTAATTTTAGGTGTTTGCATTTCATTTTCTGCTAGATATGGTAAACATCCGAAAATAGATTTGAAAGTAATTATCCCACTAATGATTAAACTTCTACTAATTATGGGAACAACTGCAATATTCGCTGGAATAATTGGCTTGGTTAGTTCTAATCTAGGATTCATCTATTTAAACGATAAGTTATCCTCACAAATAAATGAAAGCAGGCATCATTTATTTCTAATCGCAGGATGGACTCATTCAGCATCCTATCTAACAGGATTCATTGGAGGAGTTGTTATTTGTGTAAAAATCTGGAAGAGAAGAAAAGAAGCTAAATTAAGATAAAACTATATTTTTGCTTAAAGAAAATGAACTATGGCATTTAAAAAATTAAAACCACTATTAAAAGATATTTTAGAACATCAAAATATCACTGAAGCAACAGTCTTTCAAAAAAAGGTTATTCCTAAAATTAAAAGTGGCGCCAATGTATATGGTGTAGCCCCTGATAATAGCGGAAAAACTACTGCTCTTATTTTAACTACACTACAAAAAATTAAAGATTACGAAGAGCATGACAACCCTAGAGTAGTCATTTTTGTTAAAGATAAGGCTGCTGCATTAGCTTTAGAAGAAAAGTTTGAAATATACATTAAGCACATGAACTTAACGAGTTTTAGTGTTTATGAAGAGCAACAAGAGCAAGCTCAAAAAGACATTATTTACGAAGGGGTTGACATTGTTATTGGAACAGCCAAAAGAATCAACAAGCTGTATTTAATGAATGGCATTAATCTAAATGATATGATGACTATTATTGTTGATGATGCGAATGAATTGCCTCGTATTGATTTTGCTAAAGACATTGTTAGAATTAGTGATAGTTTTCCTAAATGTCAATTTATTGTTTTCTCTACAGATTATGATGAAAAATTGAAGTCATTAAAGAATTCATTTATGCATAATGCTTTATTAATACAAGAGTAGTTTCTAATTATACTTCTTCCATCTTTTCACTTCACGCTCCAATAAAGCATTGAATTTATAAGGCACATCAATTTTAATTAGCAACTGCTCATTAGTAATTGGGTGATTCAATTCAAGCTCTATTGCTGCTAAAAACAACCCCTTACCCATTAGTATTTCTCCTTCATCACCATACAGTTTATCACCTAAAATAGGAAAACCAATACTTGACAAGTGAATTCTTAACTGATGCGTTCTCCCTGTTTTGGGCGATAACTCTACCAAGCTCAAGTGTTTACTTTTAAGGGATTCTATCGTTTTAAAAGTTTCATATTCGCTCAAGGAATTTAAACCATCAACAGCTGTATCTACAATTCCACGCTCCTGTGTCTTCCCCATAACAATAGCAACATACTTCTTTTTGATTTCCTTTTGCTCAAATTGCTGGCCCAATCTAACCAAAGCTTTAGCTGTTTTTGCAATAATCAATAAACCACTAGTTGGCCCATCCAATCGATGCACTGGCTTTGGCCACCTTATAGCATCTTTCTCTTTAGATAATTTAATGTTCCCAATTAAGGCATTTTGAATTGTTCTAAATTGATTACCGCTAACTGGAATTCCCGCTGGTTTATTAATTACAGCCATAAACTCATCTTCATAAACTATTTCTAATTTAAGATGATATTCTTTTGGAGGATTAGCTGAAGATTCTAATAATTCAATCTTTTGTCCTGCTCTTATCCAATGCCCTGTAGATGTTTTATTTCCATCAACCAAAATTTCCTCTCTAGCAATGGCTTTTTTCACCCCTTTTCGTGAAGGAATAATCGGAAATATTTGCTGCACATAATCATACAAACGAATCTCTTCAGTATTACTCGGAACAATATGTGTTTTTAAAACAGGCAAATCAGTTATTTTTCTCAAAGCTATTACAAATAGAACAGAAAATCTGCTTTCCTTTGCAAAATGAATTCAGAACTTATAAATAATACCATCCAATTTGTACAACTAGAGCTTAAAGATGCTGAAGGAGGACACGATTGGTTCCATATAGAAAGGGTTTGGCGAAATGCCAAACTAATTGCTAAATCTGAAGATGTAGATATTGAAATTGTAGAAATAGCTGCATTATTGCACGATATAGCTGATTCGAAATTTAATAATGGTGATGAAAAAATAGGTCCAAAAAAGGCATTAAACTTTTTAATTGATCAAGATGCTGATTATAGAGTTATTGATCATGTATTGGCTATCATAGAAAATGTATCTTTTAAAGGTGGTAATGAAGTAAGAACGTTTAACTCTACGGAATTAGATGTAGTACAAGATGCTGACAGATTAGATGCTATTGGAGCAATTGGTATTGCAAGGACGTTTAATTACGGTGGGTTTAAAAATAGAGCTATTTATGACCCAGAAATTAAGCCAGATTTAAACATGACTAAAGAGCAATACAAATCCAGTACTGCTCCTACCGTTAATCATTTTTATGAGAAGTTGTTATTATTGAAAGATACAATGAATACAGCAACTGGTAAAAAAATAGCAGAAAACCGTCATCAGTTTATGGAACAATATTTAGAGCAGTTTTATAATGAATGGCAAGGTTTAAATTAATTTTAAGATTATGAGTGAAAAGAAAGTAACTATAATAGATGCCTTTAAAGAGTTTGTTTGGCCTCGAAAAGGAATCGTACTAGTTGGGTTAATACTGATTGTTATCAGTCGTTTAGCGAGCCTCGTATTACCTTTAAAAAGTAAGGAATTGTTAGATGAAGTTATTCCAAACAAAGATATGGATGCTTTAATAGCTTTAGTTATGATGGTTGCTGGAGCAATTTTAGTTTCTGCACTCACCTCTTTTGCATTAACCAGATTATTGAGTGTAGAAGCACAATTATTGATTTCTAAACTAAGAGCAAAAGTTCAAAAGCAAATATTATCATTACCTATCTCCTACTTTGACAACAACAAATCTGGAGCATTGGTTTCTAGAATTATGTCAGATGTTGAAGGTGTTAGAAATCTAATCGGAACTGGATTGGTTCAACTCTTTGGAGGAACGATAACAGCAATTATATCATTGGTATTGTTAATTAATATTAGTCCTAAAATGACTTTGTTTGTATTAGCACCAGTTGCTTTATTTGCAGTAATTGCACTAAAAGCTTTCGGATACATCAGACCAATATTTAGAAACAGAGGTGTTATTAACGCTGAGGTTACAGGTAGATTAACAGAATCATTAGCCGGAGTTAGAGTTATTAAAGGGTTTAATGCTGAAGCGCAAGAGAATGTAACTTTTGAGAAAGGTGTTGATCGTTTATTTCAAAATGTAAAAAAGAGTTTAACAGCAACAGCTTTAATGACCAGTTCATCTGCCTTTCTATTAGGAATGGCTTCTGTAGGAATTATGGGAATTGGTGGAATGATGATTATTGATGGAACTTTAACAACAGGAGATTTCTTATCATTTACGCTCTTACTAGGATTTATGATTGCACCTATTGTTCAGATGAGTAATATAGGGAGCCAATTAACAGAAGCTTTAGCAGGTTTAGACAGAACCCAAGAGATAATGAATATGCAGCCCGAAGATAATCCTCTAGAACGTTCGGTAGAATTGACAGATATCCATGGAGACATTTCATTCAATAACGTTTCATTTTCTTACGAAGAAGGAAAAGAAGTGGTTCATAACATTAGTTTAGAAGCCAAACAAGGAAGCGTTACTGCTTTGGTGGGCTCTTCTGGTTCTGGTAAATCAACTATTGCAGGATTGGTTTCTTCTTTTATTAATCCAGAGAGCGGAAAAATTACAATTGATGGACAGGATTTATCTAAAGTAAGTTTAAACTCTTATAGAAGTCAATTAGGAGTTGTTTTACAAGACGATTTCTTATTTGAAGGTACAATTAAGGAAAACATACTTTTCCCTCGTCCTAATGCTTCAGAAGAACAATTAAAATCTGCAGTTAAAGCTGCTTATGTGTATGAATTTACAGATAAGTTTGAAGATGGTTTAGAAACATTAATTGGGGAACGCGGAGTAAAACTTTCTGGAGGACAAAGACAACGTATTGCCATTGCAAGAGCGGTTCTTGCTAATCCACGAATTTTAATTTTAGATGAAGCTACCTCAAACCTAGATAACGAAAGTGAAGCCATGATTCAGGAGAGTTTAGGCGAATTAATGAAAGGAAGAACAACAATTGTAATTGCACACAGATTAAGTACCATCAGAAAAGCAGATCAAATATTAGTAATAGAAGATGGAAGAATTGCTGAACAAGGCAAACATGATGAATTGATTGCTGCCGAAGGAAGATATCACAAACTGTTTACTTATCAGAGTAGAATTTAATGGAAACAACAATTGACCCTAAAACAATAACCAAACGCTTACGTAGAGATACTTGGAACGCTATAGACGAGTATAAAATGCTCGAGGATGGCGATAAAATTATGGTGTGCCTTTCCGGAGGAAAGGATAGTTATACTATGCTTGATATGCTATTGCATTATCAAAAAGCATCAGGTATTGATTTTGAATTGGTAGCAGTAAATATGGATCAGAAACAACCAGGTTTCCCCGAAGAAGTGCTTCCAAACTATTTAAAAGAAAACGATATCCCCCATTTAATTGTTTCTCAGGACACTTACAGTGTGGTAAAAGAGAAAACCCCTGAAGGAAAAGCTACTTGTAGCTTATGTTCTAGAATGCGAAGAGGAAAACTTTATGCTACAGCTAGAGAAATTGGAGCAAACAAATTAGCCTTAGGCCATCATAGAGATGATATTATTGAAACGTTTTTATTGAACTTATTTTTTAGTGGAAAGTTAGAGGCTATGCCTCCTAAATTTGTTTCTGACAGTGGAGAACACACTGTTATCAGACCGCTAGCCTTTTGTAAAGAAGAAGAAATTATAGCGTATTCAGAAGATAGAAAATTTCCAATAATCCCTTGTAACCTTTGTGGTTCGCAGCCTAAGATGCAACGTCAAATGGTGAAGAAAATGTTGAATGATTGGGAAGTTGATTATCCTGATAGAAAAGCAGTTATCTTTAACGCTTTAAAGAACACATCTCCATCTCACTTGCTAGACAAGAATTTATATGACTTTATTGGATTAAAAAATTAGAACATGAGACAAGACCAACCCAATAACCCACTCCACGGAATTAAACTAGCTGATATACTAGATTTTTTGGTAGGATTCTACGGATGGGAAGAACTTGCTAAGCAAGTAAATATTAACTGTTTTAAAAGCAATCCCACAAAAAAATCGAGCCTTAAGTTTTTAAGAACAACGCCTTGGGCAAGAACTAAAGTAGAACAACTATATTTAGATTCTATTTAAACCGAAACATATGAAATCATACATTTTACCTGCAGTTGCAGTACTACTTATTGTTTCTTGCTCATCAGAAAAAAAAGAATTATCTGAAAAACTAAACTATCCTGAAACAAGAAAGGACACTACAGTTATTGACGATTATTTCGGAACCAAAATAGCGGATCCTTACAGATGGTTAGAAGATGATACTTCTGAAGAAACCGAAGCTTGGGTGATAGCTCAGAACAAAGTAACTAACGATTATTTAGGTCAAATTAGCTCTAGAGAAAAGTTTAAACAACAACTAACAAACCTTTGGGATTACGAATCTATCGGAACTCCTTCTAAACATGGCGAATATTACATCTATTCAAAAAATAATGGAAAACAAAACCAATCCGTTTATTACATTAAAAATGGTGAAGATGGAGCCGAAGAAATTTTGTTAGACCCAAATACGCTATCAGAAAGCGGAACTACCTCTTTAGGTTCTTTAAGTGTATCAAAAGACAATAAATATTTAGCATATACCATTTCAAAATCTGGTTCTGACTGGAAAGAGATTGTAGTAATGGATATAGCAACTAAAGAGCAATTGAAAGATGAAGTAAGTTGGGTTAAGTTCTCTGGGATTTCTTGGTTTAAAGATGGATTTTACTATAGCGGATATGATGCTCCTGAAAAAGGAAAAGAGTTTTCGAACAAAAATGAATTTCACAAAGTGTTCTATCACCAAATAGGTACTGCTCAAACTGATGATAAAATTGTATTTGAAGATGCAGTACATCCTTTAAGAAATCATAGTGGTTACATTACTGAAGATAATCACTTCTTAGTGATTGCAGCATCTGAAGGAACTAGTGGAAACACGTTGCATGTAAAGGATTTAACAAAAGATAATAGCGAGTTTATTACATTGATTGAAGACTTTGAAAACGATAGTTATGTTTTAGACAATTTAGGTGATACCCTCTTAATCTCTACTAATTACAATGCTCCCAACAAAAGAGTTGCATATACCCTACTTGATACTCCCAAAAAAGAAGACTGGAAAGACTTTATAGCTGAAAAAGACTATGTTTTGAATGGCGTTAGCATGGCTGGGAATAAGTTTTTTGCCAACTATTTAAAAGATGTACAAACTAAAATTGAGGTTTATGGAATGGATGGAAAATTCATCAAAGATCTAGACTTACCTGGAATTGGTATCTGTTCTGGAATTTCAGGAGATAAAGGCGAGACAACTGCTTACTTTTCTTACACTTCATTTATTACACCTCGTTGTAACTACAAAGTAAACACGGATGATTTAACTTCAACATTAGACTTCAAACCTACGACTAACTTTAATTCTGAAGATTACGTTACAACACAAGTCTTTTACCCAAGTAAAGATGGTACCGAAATACCTATGTTTATTACCCATAAAAAAGGAATTAAATTAGATGGTTCTAACCCTTGTCTTCTTTATGGTTATGGAGGTTTTAACATTAGCTACAAACCTAATTTTGATGTTGCTAAAACAGTATTCATCCAAAACGGAGGAATCTATGCAGTTGCTAACCTTAGAGGAGGTAGCGAGTATGGTGAGAAATGGCACAAAGCAGGAATGTTAAAAAACAAACAAAATGTGTTTGATGACTTTATTGCTGCTGCTGAATACTTGAAATCTGAAAAATACACATCAACAGAGAAATTAGCAGTGCATGGGCGCTCTAACGGAGGTTTGCTAGTTGGAGCCACAATAACTCAACAACCAAAAATTGCTAAAGTAGCGCTACCTATGGTTGGTGTTTTGGACATGTTACGTTATCATAAGTTTACCATTGGTTGGGCTTGGACTGTTGAATATGGATCAAGTGAGAAAGAAAAAGAATTCGCAAACCTGATTAAATATTCTCCTTTGCACAATGTTAAATCTACTGAATACCCTGCTACACTTATTCTAACAGCAGATCATGATGACAGAGTTGTTCCCGCTCATTCGTTTAAATTTGCAGCAGAAATACAGAAACAAAACACCGGGAATAACCCTACCCTTATTCGCATTGATTCTAAAAGCGGACATGGATCAGGAAAACCTAAGGATAAGTTAATTGAAGAATGGGCTGACATTTGGGCTTTTTGCTTTTACAATTTTGGGATAGATATTAAATGATAGACTTACCACAAATAGAAACCAATAAGATTGCTGTTAAACTAACTCAGAAAGCTGAGGTGCTAGTAAAGAAAGGTCACCCTTGGGTTTTTGACCAAAGTATTACCAAACAAAGTATTGAAGGTAAATCGGGTGATTTAGTTATCCTTTTTGACAATAGAAAAAATAAGTTTATGGCTTGTGGCTTTTATGACCCTTCCTCTCCTATTCGTATTAAAATATTACAATCCAATAAACCTGCAAACATTAATTCAGATTGGTTTAAAGAAAAGATAAAAACCGCTTACAAAAAACGATTACCACTTCTTAAAACTGCCACCAACAGTTATCGCTTAATCTATGGTGAAAATGACAATCTACCATCTTTAATTGCAGATGTTTACGACAATGTATTGGTAGTAAAACTTTATGCTACTTTCTGGCTGCCATATCTTAATGATATCCTATCTGAACTATTAGAAATAAGTAATACCAAAACACTGGTTTTACGCATGAGCAGAAACGTACAAAAAGAAGGTAACGAATATGGCTTAACTGATGGTCAAGTAATACATGGAACACTAGAAAATGAAGTAGTTGTTTTTGAAGAACATGGGGTTGTTTTTTCTGCGAATGTAATTCATGGACACAAAACAGGCTACTTTTTAGACCATAGGGCTAACCGAAAGAAAGTTGGTGAAATGGCAAAAGGGAAAACAGTTCTAGATGTATTCTCTTATGCTGGAGGGTTCTCTGTACATGCTTTAGCTGGAGGTGCTACTGAAGTAACTAGTCTAGACATTAGTGGTCCTGCCCTAGAAATAGCTAAGGAAAATGCTAAATTGAATGATTTTAGCGGCAAACATAAAACCATTGTGGGTGATGCGTTTGAAGAAATGGAAATTCTTGCTCGTGAGCGCACTGAATATGACATTGTGGTAATTGATCCTCCTTCTTTTGCTAAAAGTGCCATAGAAGTGGATAGAGCCATTAACAGCTACAAAAGATTAGCCAACCTAGGACTCAAACTAGTAAAACGAGGAGGCACATTAGTATTGGCTTCTTGTAGCTCTAGAGTTACCTCAGATGTATTCTTTGACTTAATGGAAGAAGTAATGAAAACTGCCAAAGTCAATTACAAAGTACTAGAAACTACAAAACACGATATTGACCACCCTATTGGATTTAAGGAGGGAGCTTATTTGAAAACGATTTATATGAGGGTTAACTAAAATGGATCAAAAAGATATTAATCACGCTATTAAAACCAGAAGATTAAGACTTACATTCGATAGAGTCTTAACACATTTCTCTTGGGTTTTAAGTTTAGAAATATCGAGTATTTATATAGCGATAAATATGTATTCAAAAAATACGGATAGTATAATATATCTAGTTAGTCTAATTATATCATTTTTAAGTTTGTGTTTTATCTATTTCAAATGAACACAGTTAAGATTCACAGTTATCAAAGTAGACATAAACAGCAAAGACCTCTATTTCTCAATAGATAAGTTATGTGAAACGAAAGGCTGGAATTTTAAAGTACAAAGATTCAAAACATCAGCATTAAATCCTAATGACTTTGAAGGTGGTGAAATTTCTACTTATTCAGATATTTACTCAGATGCACAACTAATCAGAATAATATTAATAAATAACGAGCTATATCTTAACTGTATGGCAGACTACAGAGGTAATCAATTTAAAGGGAAATGGAATCCAGACAAAATATATAATGAAATAATTTCAATTGATAATTCAACCTTAAAAAGCTAAATTTGCACCTCAAATTTTGAATATGAGTAACGAAGAAAAGCAGCTTGAAAACCAAGACATTTCTCAATGTATAGAAACATTAGAGGCTTTGTTGGGTGATACCAATCAACTTTTTGAGTTACCAGAAGAACAGCGTGTGGCTTTAATGAAAGCAGCAGGGCTTCTTTCTCGTCCAAACCGTGAAGAGTTCGACAAACGCAAGAAAGACGCTAAAAAGGCCGCTAAACGTAAAATGATAGAGCGCGATAAGCATGCTCGAAAAAATACTGGAATTAGAAGTGCGCGTGAAGCGGATGTTTTTGAAGCTCCAAAACTGTTGTTAAACATTCCTAAGGAAGATGATGATGACAGACCAGTTTTAGAATCACCAAGAAACTGTTATGTATGTAAAGCTAAGTTTACTAAGCTACACCACTTTTATGATACAATGTGTAACGATTGTGGTGATTTAAACTACATGAAACGTTTCCAAACCGCTGATTTAACTGGTCAGGTTGCAGTTGTAACAGGTTCTCGTTTAAAAATTGGTTACCACATTACCTTAATTTTATTAAGATCAGGAGCAACTGTTGTTGCCACTACCCGATTTCCGGTTGATTCTGCCTTGCGTTTTGCTAAAGAAGCAGATTTCCAGGAATGGGGACATCGTTTAAAAATTCATGGCTTAGATTTAAGACACATACCAAGTGTAGAGATTTTCTGCAACTTTATAGAACAACAATACAACCGTTTAGATATTCTGATTAACAATGCTGCTCAAACCGTTAGAAGACCTGCAGGATTTTATCAGCACTTAATGGAAAATGAAGAACAAGAAATTGCTACACTTCCTCCATTTACACAAGAATTACTAAAAGATCATAACGATTGTATACAAGAAATAAAAGCACTATCTATTGATACTGATAATGCTCAAAACAATAGGCTACCTGTTACTTGGCAAAGCCCTGAACCGGGCATTGGTTTAAGAGCCTCAGCCAAATTATCGCAAATCCCTTATAGTTTTGACAACTCATTACAAACTACTGAAGTTTTCCCTGAAGGAAAGTTAGATGCAGATTTGCAACAAGTAGATTTAAGAAAAACAAACAGTTGGCGTTTAAAACTAGGTCAGATAGAAACACCTGAAATGATTGAAATACAGCTAGTAAATGCTGTCGCTCCTTTTGTGCTATGTAATCGTTTAGTTCACTTAATGCGTAAAGAAAATACTGGGAAAAAGCACATTATCAATGTTTCTGCTATGGAAGGTAAATTCCACCGTTTTAAAAAGATAGACCGACATCCACATACCAATATGGCAAAGGCTGCATTAAACATGATGACACATACTTCTGCTTCTGATTTTGCTAAAGATGGTATTTATATGAATGCTGTTGATACGGGTTGGGTAACAGATGAAGATCCTGTAGAATTATCTAAAAAGAAAGTAGAAGAACACGATTTTCAGCCACCTTTAGATATTGTTGATGGTGCTGCTCGTGTTTTAGACCCTCTAATTGATGGAATAAACACCGAAAAACATTGGTGTGGCAAATTCTTAAAAGACTACTTCCCTATTGATTGGTAGAGGCGAATCGCTCTTAAAAGCTTCCCCTCTTGAGAGGGGATTGAGGGGTGTGTTATAGTTTATAAATATTTTATTGTACTTGAAAAGAAAAATTATACCATACAACCCTAAACTAAAGGAACTCGCACGAAACCTTAGAAACAATAGCACTAAAAGTGAAATTAGATTATGGCAGCATCTTAAAGGGAAACAATTCTTTGGATATGATTTCCACAGACAAAAACCACTACTTAATTACATTGCCGATTTCTATTGTTATGAATTAAACTTAGTAATTGAATTGGATGGTTACACGCATCAATTTGAAGAGGTTATAATAAAAGACGAAACAAAACAACAAGAATTAGAAAACTTAGAATTAACTGTTATTCGTTTTGATGATAATGAAGTTATGAAAGATATGAATAATGTTTTGAGAGTATTAGAAGGTTATATTCTTGAATTTGAAAAACACACCCCTAGCCCCTCTCAAGAGGGGAATAATTACTAGAAAGTTAAATTCTTAAAAGACTAACTCTCTATCTTTAAAAACAGATAAATACTGGCATAAATTTTGGTTAAGCTGGAGCATCACTAAAACTTAACCAATGGACAGAAAGAAATTTTTAACTTCAACTGCACTTTTAGCATTTTCAGTAACAGTATTAGGAAAAGTAACTCCAGAAAAAGAGACTTTTAAAGGCGACTGTGAAACTACCAATGATATACTTGGTCCCTTTTATAGACCCAATGCTCCTACTACTCAAGATTTAACCCATAAGGGTTTAGAAGGACAAAGAGTAACTTTAAAAGGAAAGGTATTTGGTAATGATTGTACTACTCCGTTAAGTGGAGCTTTAGTTGAAATATGGCACGCCAACTCTAAAGGTGAATACGATAATGAAACGGAAAAATTTCACCAACGAGCTCGATGGTTTACGAATGAAAATGGAGAATACTCCTTTACGACTATTCTACCAGGGAAATACAAAAATGGAGATCTGTACCGTCCTGCTCACATCCATTATAGAGTTACAGAAGAAAACAGTAAAGAATTGATTTCTCAAATCTATTTTAAAGGAGATCCTCACATTGAAAAAGACCCTTGGGCTTCGCAATCAAAAGCAGAACATAGAACCTTGCCAATTGTTTTAGAAGACATTAATGGTAGTTTAACTGTAAATTTTGATATTTATTTGGCGAAGAAATAATTTCAATTCCACTTTCCTTTTAAGTAACTTCGCTGCCCTATGGCTCGTTGGACTAAATTTTATCTTGTACGTATTGAATTTCTTGGATTCAGATATTGTGGTTGGCAAACACAACCTGGTGTAAAAACCGTTGAAGAGATGATTAACAAGACATTTAAATTCATTTTTAAACACGATGGTTTTAAAGTTTTGGGAAGTGGTAGAACTGATGCTAAAGTTAGTGCAGATGATTTTGCTTTTGAATTATTTTTAAATGAAAGTATTGATATCCCAACAATGCTCAAAGATTTAAACCATAACTTACCTTTTGATATTAGAGTAAAAACAATGGAAGAAGTTGATGCAAAATTCAACATCATCCAAAACCCAAAAATTAAAGAATACCACTACTATTTCTCACATGGAGAAAAATCACACCCGTTTAACGCTCCACACATCATCAACTTTGAACAAGCCTTAGACATAGAAAAAATGCAAGAAGCTGTTAAGACTTTTGAAGGAACACATAACTTCAAACGTTTTGCTTGCAAACCAACTGAACACACTATTTTCAATAGAGAAATACTTAGCGCTTCGATAGAAAAAAATGAACGCTATACAGGAAATCATGTACCTGACAATGCACATGTTTTTAAAGTAAGATCTAAAGGATTTTTACGCTATCAAGTCCGTTTAATGATGGCCGCATTAATAGATGTTGGTTCAGGAGTTTACTCTATTGATGATTTAAAAAATATTCTTTTAGAATATGATAAAGAACCTATGAAGCACAATGCTCCATCATCAGGTTTAAACCTACATAAAATCAGTTTTTAAAAATATACTATGCCATTTTCAGAATTAGGGATTTCTAAACATTTAATTAAAGGATTAGAAAAGCAAAAATATTTCAAACCCTATCCTATTCAGGAAAAGGCAATTCCTGCAATTTTAGCCAA
>JAQXDJ010000194.1 GCA_029251425.1 Vicingaceae bacterium | reverse complement strand
GATGTACCTAGTCGAACAATGTTTAATGAGGTATGAGTTTCTTTTACAATTCTATTTTCTAAATCTATATTAACTAAGGCATCTAATTCATTTATTACAATGTCCAAATTGTCAGTACCCATTCCGGTTGACATAACAGTCAGTTTTTTACCGTTTAATATTCCTGTATGTGTTAATATCTCTCTGTTAGAGATTTTATGTTCAATGCTATCAAAATAATTAGAAATCACTTCAACTCTTCCCGGATCTCCAACTACAATAATGTCTTTAGCAATTTGATGTGGGTGTAATTTTAAATGATATATACTGTTGTCAGGATTTAAAATTAATTCAGATGATGCAATCTTCGTCATAAAAAAGATATTGAGAAATGTTTAGAAGCTAATTACCTTCCAAAAAATGAACCGCCAACTCCAAAACTTCTGTTTGAGAATGGTCTATTGTTTTGATTATAAGGATTTCTATCATTAATTCTGATTTCACCTTCTATGCTAAAATTATCATTTACTTTATATTTAAAATACCCGGAATAACCAATATTTTCTAATCCATTTCTTTTGATTACTGGCTGCCCATCAAAAGATTGGTATGAAGTAAAGTCATAAAAAACAGAACCACCAACGATCAATCTGTCAGTTAGTTTATATTCGCCACCTATAAAAGCGTTGTATTGAGATATATTTCCAGAAAATAATTGATAATTGTATTCCGAAGCAACAGGGACGTTGTTTACGTGACTGTTAATATAAGTAAGACCTGTATTTAAAGAGAACCGAGGAGAAATGTCATAACTTATTGTAGGTCTATAATAAGTGCTAAAGTAATCTCCATACCTATTAGAGTTGGTAAAACTTGCACCCATTTCAAATCCATAATGGATTTTGTCTTTTGTATCTAACGAGTCAAAAGAAGAAACATATTCAGTATCTTCATTAACATAAGAGACCTCTTCGGTTTCTCCTGGTTGAGAAAAACCACTAGATGTAATTGCCAATACAGCAATAAGATATGTAAGTTTCTTTAACATTATCAGAGTAAAAATACTAAATCAAACTGACTTAAATTTAAGATTAACACTTTTAACCTTTTTTAACGATTTAATTTACTTTTTTGAAAACTTGGCACGCATATTGACTACTCTAAATCAAATTAAAAAAATAGAATTATGTTAGAACTTAGAAAAAGATATATAGAATTAAAGGCAAAAGCAAAAGAGTTGATGTTAAAAGGAGAAATGAAATTGTATTTAGAACTTTTAACAGAAATAGAGCAAATGAATTTAATTTTAGTAAAGGTAAAGTAGTTTAAAGTTAGTTAATTAGGTTAGAAAAACCCCTTAAGGCAAATTGCTTTAAGGGGTTTTTAATAAGTGCAAATCTATAAGCCAGATTCTGTCGAGCTCTATCATTTATCTAAGAATAAAGTTGCCCTTATCCGTTAACAATCTACCCTCCAAGATTGGGCGAGAAACCCTCAATTCTTGGTTTATTTGATTTTTCAGCTCCGAAGGTTTACCTAGCATACAAAATTACTTTTGTAACTGGTGAGCTCTTACCTCACCTTTTCATCTTTTCCGTATAAATACGGTAGTCTTTTTTCTGTTGCACTAGCTGTTATTTTTTAATTTCTTAAAAAATACCCTAGCTTTCGCTAGGTCGGATTCTCTATGCTGCCCGGACTTTCCTCTTCATATAAATATGAAGCGATAGAACAATTTGCGTTGCGAAATTATGAATTATTACGGCTGGCGGTTTAATTTTTTATCAGAACCTCTGTAGCTCCATTGCCATATTCGTTAAAATCAGCTTTAGAGATAGTGTAGTCTTCAAATTGTGAGAGGTAGTTTTGAAGTTCTGTTTTTAAAACGCCAGTTCCAACTCCATGTATAAAAACTATTTTACGAATGTTTTTTTGATTGGCAGCACTTAAGCAATTTTTTACATGTTGCATTTGGGTATGTAATCGTTGCCAATCATCTAACATCCCTGGATGTTCAACCAGTTGATCTAAGTGTAAATCAATTTCTAATGTTCTATTGTACTGGTATTTACTTTTTGTAGTATATTTTTTGAGGAAATCTTCTTTAACGTATTTGTCTGATGTAATTTTTGTTGAAACTTGAGTTTCGTCTATCGTGTATTGATGTCGATTATCTTCCCCAATAATAACAACTTCATTGGATGAAAACTCATAATCGAAACCATCAGTGCAAGTAATGATTAAACGATTGTTTGGTAGGATGTTTTTAATAGTCCCTTCAAAATTTTCATTAATCACTTTAACTTTATTTCCTACAAGAGCTTTCATTCTATAATTCCAGTTGGTTAAGAATTTTTTCAGCAGCACCTCTTCCTGTAGAAATATAATTTCTATTTATTTCTTGAGTATCTGTCAATTTGTTATTAGAAAGTAGGAGGTTGGTAACAGCTATCAAATCATCCAAATCTTTAATTTCGAAAGCACCATTAATACTCAATAGTTCTTCGGCTTCATGAAATTTTTGATGTTTAGGTCCAAAAAGTATTGCATTTCCAAAGCTAGCTGGTTCTAGTGTGTTGTGGAGAGCTCCTTTAAAACCACCGCCAACAAAAGCAATGTCAGTAAATTGATAGATGTTGGCTAAAATTCCAATATTATCTATAACTAAAACAGAATGTTCTGATATGTTTTCTACATTAACATTAGAGTATTTAATGTAATTTGTATTAGTTAGTAGCTTTTCTAAAGACTTTATTCTACTGTTTTTAATGTCGTGCGGAGCAATTATAAATTTAAAATCCTTTTTAGTTGATTGAATAAATTCAGTAATTAATTTTTCTTCATTACTCCATGAACTTCCTAAAATGATTGTTTTTTTATTGCCTATAAATTCTTGTATTAACTCAGGTTTTTTAGGGTTTAGTGAGTTCTCGTAAACTCTGTCTAACCGGGTATCTCCAGAAATTGTAATATTATTAAAATCTAAGTTTGATAATAATGTTTTTGATAGTTCATTTTGAACAAAAAAGTGAGTAAAGAATGAAAGCATTTTTTTATGCATGCTACCATACCATTTAAAAAACAGTTGGTTTTTTCTGAAAACCCCGGAAATAAGATAGGTAGGTATTTTATTATCCTTTAATTCAAACAGGTAATTGTACCAAAATTCATATTTAACAAAAAATGCTTTTTTAGGATTAACAATTTTAATAAATCGTTTTGCATTTGATGGTGTGTCTAATGGTAAGTAAAAAACATAATCTGCTTCTTTATAGTTTTTAGCAAAATCATAACCAGAAGGGGAAAAAATGGTAATTAAAAATTTTATTGAATTGTCTTTTTCTTTCAACTTTTCAATTACTGGTTTGGCTTGTTCTAATTCACCTAAACTTGCACAATGGAACCAGTAAATGTTATCTTCAGAATTGATTTCTTTTAAATTATTAAAGCTATTTTTTCTCCCATCAATCCATTTTTTTGCTTTAGGATTAAAAATTGAAGCAATCTTAATGATAACAAAATATAAGGCAATAGATATTTGATAAAAGAGTATCAAAAGAGTTTTAATGAGAGTAATTAGTTGTAGTAAAAGTTGTCAGCTTGCCTTTTGTTTAATCGAATAATCCAACCTAACCTTATACCATATAAAACATCAGTATTAACTTTGTTATCAGGTAAATTAGTATCGTAGTTATACTTTCTTAAACTTTTTGTTTTTCCGTAAGTGTAATCAAACCCACCAAAAAAGTTAAGTAATCTATTTTTACTTAAAAACAGATACCCAATATACCCGTTAAATGCATAACCTAAAGAATAACGATCATAACCTTTTTTATGTTCATCAGTTAAGGAAATAATTTCATCTTTAAATTTCATACTAATTTTATGTTGTAAAAATCCAACACCTACATAGGTTACAATTCCAGAGTTTCTGTTAGGAGCTAAAACATTAAAAAATCTACCACCTAATGCAAACCCTGAAGAACCTCTTTGACCTAAAAATATTGTTGTTTCCCTTCCTTCATCATCAATAACAACATCATCAATTGTTTTAATCCCGTTTAAAATATTTTGGTCTTGAACTTCACCACCCCATAAAAAACTTCCTTTTATACCGTAAATCCAATTGGTTTTAGACTTTACAATAAAGCTAGCACCTATATTGTTATTAGCTCCAAATCTGTTAGCTAAATCTGCAGAAGACCATTGCTTTGCAAAAGAAACATTAATCATTGGAATAGTGAAGGCAGAATCTTGAACTTCTGGTTTTTGAATTACAAATTGTCCATTTACTATTCCGTTAAGCAGGAAAAAAATAGAAATTAGAAGTGAAAAATGTCTCATTATTAGATTTTAGAATACAAATTAACGAATAAAAACAACTAAAAGTATGGATGAAACGTTAATGAAGTAAAATTTAATAAACCAGATGAGTTTTATTAATTTAGCTCTCTTATTTTTAGAAATTAAAAAACAAGAATGTCAGTAAATAACATCCAAATGGTTGACTTAAAAAGTCAATACATTAAAATTAAAGATCAAGTAGATGCAGCAATTTTAAAT
>JAQXDJ010000167.1 GCA_029251425.1 Vicingaceae bacterium | reverse complement strand
AAGGTGGAAGTAATACTCATAATATAACTGTTCCAGCAGGGACTTCAGAATTAAGATTAATGGTTTATTGGGCCGATTTTGAAGGTGCTGCAAGTGCTGCTCCGGCATTAGTAAATAATATTAATATGCAGGTTGTTGATCCTGCTTTAGCGACTTTTGACCCTTGGGTCTTAAATCCTGCAAGTCAAAATTTAATAGCCGTAAGAGGTGTTGATAATTTGAATAATATGGAGCAGGTAACAATTGATAATCCTAGCGCTGGGTCTTACACAATAAATATAGATGGAGCAACTATTCCGCAAGGACCTCAGGATTATTATGTTGTTTATGAATTTATTCAAAATGAAGTTGTGCTAACATACCCAATCGGTGGAGAGGGTCTTAATCCAGGTTCTATTGAAACGATTAGATGGGATTCATATGGAAATTCCGGAACATTTAGTGTAGAGTATTCTGAAAATAATGGTGTAACTTGGAATTTAATAAGTTCTTCTGTTTCAAGTACCAATAGATATCTTAATTGGACAGTCCCAAATATTGTATCAGGAGAAGCTTTGGTTCGAGTAACAAGAGATGGATTGTCTTCTCAAAGTGATGATGTTTTTTCTATTATAAGAACACCCTCAGGGCTAAACGTTGACTGGGCTTGTATTGATTCAATACAATTAAGTTGGATTCCTGTAACTGGAGCTACTAGCTACGAAGTTAGTCAACTTGGTGTTAAGTATATGGATTCTGTAGGTGTAACAAATACAAATAGTATTGTGCTGCATGGAATAAACTTTGCAGTAACCGACTGGTTTAGTGTAAGATCTTTGGGGGCTAATAATATAAGAGGAGAGAGAGCTTATGCTATAGAAAAAATACCTGGGACTTTTAATTGTCCAATACCTACAGATGTGGGGTTAGAAAATCTATCTCTTTCAAATAATGGTGTTTATACAAGTTGTAGTTCTTCGATAGCAAGTGTTTCATTAGTAATTAAGAATGAAGGTATAGACCCGGTTTCAAATGTGCCAGTACGATATGTTTTAAATGGAATGCCTGTAGTTAATGAGGTCTATTCAGGAACTCTCGCTCCTGGAAATTCAATTAATTATGTCTTTCAGAATCAATTTTCACCAATTATTGGTACTAATAATTTAACAGTATGGACTGATATGGTAGGTGATGGAAATTATACAAATGACTCTATAGTTGTTCAATTTAATCTTATTAATTCTGTTGCTAAAACTATTCCTTGGTCAGATGATTTTGAAAGTTTTTCAATATGTAATACTGCAAGTAATT
This sequence comes from Vicingaceae bacterium, assembly GCA_029251425.1. Taxonomy (GTDB): domain Bacteria; phylum Bacteroidota; class Bacteroidia; order Flavobacteriales_E; family Vicingaceae. Next base: position 5,858 of record JAQXDJ010000167.1, on the reverse strand, counting down.
GTGAGGTAGAGGTTTGTGGTTTAAGTGGAGATTTTGTAAATGCAGCAAATGGTACGGCTGATGATATTGATTGGAGAACAGATGTTGGAGGAACTCCAACGAATGGTACAGGACCTTCTTCTGATTACAACCCTGGAATTTTTACAGGTAAATATTTATATCTTGAATCATCAAGTTGTTTTAACAAAACAGCAAATTTAATTTCTCCTTGTATTGATTTAATTAACGTGTCTAATCCTGAATTAGTTTTTGCATATCATATGAGTGGAATTAGTGTTGGTTCATTACATGTTGATATTTTAGAAAATGGTATTTGGGTAAATGATATTATTCCATCTCTAAATGGTAATCAAGGAGTAAATTGGCAAACTAAAACGGTGTCTTTATCTTCTTACATAGGTAGTATAGTTAATATAAGGTTAAGAGGAATATCTGGAGTGTCATTTAGTAGTGATATTGCAATAGATGATGTTAAAGTAACAGAGGTATCAACAGTTAATGTAGAAGACTTAACTAATAATATAGATTTCAAGATTTCCCCAAACCCTTCTAATGGTATATACAACTATAGTTTTATTAGTGGTAAAGGGTTGGATGTTTCAATTTATGACGTTAACGGAAAAGTTGTTTATAAAGAGTTTGTTAATGAAGGTTTGACTGAAGGGGTAATTGATATATCGAAGTATAATAATGGAATTTATATGTTAGTACTTTCAGATGGAATGAAAAGAGTAACAAAAAGAATTATTAAAAGATAATATAAAATTATTTTTTTTAGGCCGTAAGAATTTTTCTTACGGCCTTTTTTTGTTTTTTAATAATGGAGAAATATATTGTTATTTTTGCTTTGTATGATAGATGAAATTGAAAACATAACATCTGAAGAAAAGCAGTTGTTAGAAAAAGGGATAAAACTTCCAATTATGGAAGAGTTTTATTCAATACAAGGGGAAGGATTTAATACAGGTAAGTCTGCTTATTTTATTAGAGTAGGGGGGTGTGATGTTGGGTGCCATTGGTGTGATGTGAAAGAAAGTTGGAATCCGAATTTACATCCATTGGTAGAGGTTAAGCAGATAATTAATAATGTTAAAAATTGCCCAGCTCAGTCTATTGTGATTACAGGTGGAGAACCCCTTATTTATAATTTAGATCATTTAACCAATCAATTAGCAAATAATGGTGTTGAGGTTTTTTTAGAAACCTCTGGAGCACATTCTTTAAGTGGGGTTTGGCATTGGATTTGTTTATCTCCTAAAAAGAATTTGCCTCCCTTACAAGAGGTTTATGAAAGAGCAGATGAATTAAAAGTAATCGTTTTTAATAAAGATGATATTAAGTGGGCAGAAACACATGCTGCCAAAGTTGGAGGTGATTGTAAATTATATTTACAACCAGAATGGAGTAATAAAGAGAAAATGATGCCTTTAATTATTGATTATGTAATGGAAAACCCACAATGGAATATTTCATTGCAGACGCATAAATATTTACAAATTCCATAGAGGAATCTAATATTATACAAAATATTATGAATAGATTTTTTCAGATTTTAACTCTAATTGTTCTCGTTGGATTTGCCAATACTTGCTTTGCCCAAAAAAAGGTTTCTTCTACTAATAAAAAAGCCATTAAGCTTTACGAAAAAGGGAAAGGGTATTATGATGCTAGAAATAACGAATTAGCTGAACTTTCTTTATTAGAAGCAATAGAAAAAGATCCTAATTTTATTGAAGCTGAATTAATGTTGGCTTATGTTTATACAGATAAAAGAACATATAAAAAAGCACTAACTCACTATGAAAGATGTATAGAGATTAATCCCAAATTCTTTCCAGAAATATATGTTTCGGCAGCTACATTACAGCTTAAATATGGTGATTATACTGCTGCAAAAAGAAACTTTACAGGGTATTTAAGTTTTGAAGGAGCACCTCTAATGCAAAAAGATTTTGCAAAAAGTGGTTTAGCTACATGTAATTTTGCAATGGAAGCGATAAAACATCCTGTACCATTTGAACCAAAAAATTTAGGGGATAAAATTAACAGTCCACTTCCTGAGTATTTCCCTTCTATTACTGTAGATGGAGAAACTTTGCTTTATACTAGAAGGTTAAACAGTAAAATGACCTATACAGGTTTTAACGAAGATTTTTTTGTAAGCAACTTTGATGGTAAAAATTGGGGGCAAGCTCAAAACGTAAAATTTATCAATAGTATGACTAATGAGGGGGCGCCTTCTTTATCTGCCAGTGGCCGATTTTTGATTTTTACATCTTGTGATAACCCTGTTGAAGGTTATGGAAGGGATCGAAATGGTTATGGAAGTTGTGATTTATTTTATACCTATAAAATTGGAGACAATTGGAGAAAACCTCAAAATTTAGGTAGTAAAATTAACTCTCGAAATTGGGAGACTCAACCTTCTTTTTCTGCAGATGGAAAAACACTTTATTTTATTAGAGGGGTTGGCAGGTCATACACAAGACAACAAGATATTTACACAGCAACATTAAATGAAAAAGGTGTTTGGTCAGAACCAGTTCGTTTAAGTAACACTATAAATACTCCAGGAGTAGAAGAATCTGTTTTTATTCATCCTGATGGTAAAACACTTTATTTTTCATCTAATGGTCATCCAGGAATGGGTGGTTTAGATTTGTTCATGAGCCAGAAAGATGAAAAAGGAGTTTGGTCAACTCCAGTAAATCTTGGTTATCCAATTAATACATTTAATGATGAGAACAGTTTGTTGGTTGATGCAAGTGGTAAATTAGCTTATTTTGCTTCAGATAGAGAGGGAGGTTATGGTGATTTAGATTTATATCAGTTTGAAATGCCAGAGCACGCAAAGCCTAAAGAAGTAAACTACTTAAAAGGTAAAGTTTATGATGCAACAACTAAAAAACCAATAGCTGCTCAGTTTGAACTAATTGATTTGAAAACTGGTAAAGTAGCAGTAGCATCTTTCGCTGATGAGGCAACAGGAGAGTATTTGGTGAGTTTGCCAATTGACAAAGAATATGCTTTAAACGTTTCGCATGATGGTTATTTATTCTTTTCTGAGAACTTTTTATTGACAGAAGGAAATGCTAAAGAACCATTTCGTAAAGATGTGCCATTGCATAAAATAGAAGTGAATAAAACAATGGTATTGAAGAATGTATTTTTTGATACTGATAAATTTGATTTAAAAGCAAAATCTAAAATTGAATTAGACAAATTGGTAAGTTTCTTAAATAAAAATTCAAGTGTAAAAATAGAGTTAGGAGGACATACTGATAATGTTGGGTCTAAATCGGCTAATCAAATATTGTCAGAAAATAGAGCGAAAACGGTTTATAGTTACTTGGTTGAAAAAGGAATTAGTTTAGATCGATTAACAGCAAAAGGTTATGGTGATGAAAATCCTATTGCAGATAATACAACCGAAAAAGGTAGAGCAGAAAACAGAAGAACTGAATTTAAGGTTTTAGCTAAGTAATTTGCTTAAAAGATCTTTCATATTAGTTCTATTTTTTTGTGTAATTACAATCGCATTCGCACAGCAAGATAGTCTTAATACAAAACGTTTAAAAACAGTAATTGCAACAGAGTCTATCGGGTATGCTGGATCAATGGTTGGTTTATATGCTTTGTGGTACAAAGATGAACCGAGTTCCTCATTTCACACTTTTAATGACAATAAAGAATGGTTACAAATGGACAAAGTTGGACATGGAGTAACGTCTTATTATGTAGGGATGGCTGGTTACGAAGTGTTAAAATGGAGTGGTGTAAGTCGTAAAAAATCTATATGGTATGGTGGAACATTGGGACTATTCTTTTTAACCTCTGTAGAAGTGTTTGATGGCTATTCTAAGCCTTGGGGATTTAGTTGGGGAGATGTTGCTGTAAATGCAGCCGGTTCAGGATTATTTATTGCCCAACAATTAGCTTGGGATGAACAACGAATATTATTAAAATACTCTTATCATAAAAGTGCTTATGCAGATATGAGGCCTGATTTGTTAGGTGAAAATTTAGTGCAAAATGCTTTAAAAGATTATAACGGACAAACTTATTGGGCAAGTGCTAACATTGCATCTTTTTTAGGAAAAGGTACTAAGTTTCCAAGATGGTTAAATTTGGCAGTAGGTTATGGTGCTGATGGAATGGTGGGGGCGTTTGATAATGCTTTTGATCCAACAATTATTAGACAACGCCAATACTATTTGAGTTTAGATATTGATTTAACGCGTATTAAAACGAAGAGTAAATTAGCAAATACTGTTATAGGAGCTTTTGGGTTTATTAAATTCCCGTTACCTGCCATAGAGTTTAATCAGTACGGTAAGACTAAATTTTATGGAGTTTATTTTTGATTAAAAAAGTCAATCTTCTATACCCTAGATAGTTGGTGTGTTTTGCATAGAAAGTTCAGTCTTAAAGTTGAATTAAGCATTAATTATCCTTACCTTTGCAGCCCATTTTTTTATGTATGTCAGAGAAAAAAACAGTTGAAATTCCTCAAAAAGAAAGAAAAGTACTTTATGAGTATCAAAAAAGAGGAATGGATAAAATTTTTGATGCTTTAGAGCGATCTGATGACAATCATAATTTGTTATATCAATTACCAACGGGAGGAGGTAAGACCGTTATTTTTTCTGAAATAGCACGTAGATATGTTGAAACTAAAAAGAAGAAGATTCTTATTTTAACACATAGAGTGGAACTTTGTAAGCAAACTTCTGAAATGTTAAATGGTTTTGATGTGAAAAACAAAATCATTAGCAGCAAGGTAAAAGAATTGCCAGATCAGGATGAGTATATGTGTTTTGTTGCCATGGTAGAAACTTTAAACAATCGTTTAAAGGATGATGTTATGGACATCAAAGATATTGGGATGGTAATTGTTGATGAGGCGCATTTTAACTCATTTAGAAAACTGTTTCATTATTTTGAAGATTGTGTAATGTTAGGGGTAACTGCAACACCGTTGAGTTCTAACGTTAAGTTGCCAATGTATCAAAATTATAATGAGTTAATAGTAGGAGAGTCCATACAATATCTAATAAATGAAGGTTTTTTATCCTCACCAACAACATATTGTTATGATGTAGGGTTGAGTTCTTTAAAAATTGGGGCAAATGGCGATTATACCGTTCGTTCGTCTGATTTGTTGTATGGAGATGAACCAATGTTAGAAAATCTTGTTGTTGCTTATGAGCAAAACTCTAAAAATAAGAAAACACTTATTTTTAATAGTGGAATTAATACTTCATTAGGCGTTTATGATTCTTTTAAGAAAGCAGGCTATGATATTCAACATTTAGATAATAAAAATTCTCCTACCGAACGAAAAGAAATTTTAGAGTGGTTTAAGAATACCCCTAATGCTATTTTAACTTCTGTAGGAATTTTAACTACTGGTTTTGATGAGCCATCGGTTGACACCATTATTTTAAATAGAGCAACAAAATCGTTGACTTTATATTATCAAATGATTGGTAGAGGGTCACGTATTTTTGAAGGTAAAAATAAATTCACCATTATTGATATGGGGAATAATGTAGCTCGTTTTGGAGCTTGGAATGCACCGGTAGATTGGCATGAAATTTTTAGAGTGCCTGATTTCTACTTGCAAAATATTATTACTGATACTGAGATTGAAAGGAATTTTAAATACAAAATGCCTGTAGATGTTAGAGAGCAATTTGCTAAATCCGAAAATATTGATTTTGATGTAAATGAAGAATATAAATTTGCAATAAGAAGAGGTGATAGACCTAAAGTTGTATTAGATTTATCATTGGCTCAACACTCTCAAATGTGTATAGAAAATAGTGAAGATATAATGGACTCAAGATTACTTGCTG
>JAQXDJ010000148.1 GCA_029251425.1 Vicingaceae bacterium | reverse complement strand
GTTAGTTGAAAAGAATATTACGTTTTATTCTAATTGCGAACATCACTTTGTTCCATTCACTGGTAGAGCTAATATCGCTTATGTGTCATCTGGAAAAGTTATTGGTCTTTCTAAGCTCAATAGAATTGTACAGTATTATGCAAAACGACCACAAGTGCAAGAGCGATTAACAAATCAAATAGCAATGGATTTAAAGAGTATTTTAAATACAGAGGATGTTGCAGTTATTATTGATGCAAAGCATTTGTGTGTTTCATCGCGTGGAATTAAAGATGATACGTCCGCTACCGTTACCTCTTACTATGGAGGTATATTTAAAAATCCAGACAAAATTGCGGAACTTCAAAGTTATCTTAACCACTAAATTCGGCACATATATAAATAAGAACAGACAATGTAAATATCGTTTATCCAACTGCTAAATATTCACAACATGAAAACAATTGATAAAGTAAAATTGCCATCAACTAGATCTTATGAAACAAAAAGACAATCAATCTATGATATAGCTATAAATAATCTGGGTGGTAAACCTATTTCTCTTTCAGAATTTAAAGGAAATAAGATACTTTTTGTGAACGTAGCTTCTAAATGTGGATTTACTAAGCAATATAAAGAGTTGCAGTCGCTAAGCGACAAATACAAAGAAGAGTTAGTTATTATTGGTTCTCCCTGTAATCAGTTTGGCAAACAAGAACCTGGAAATGCTTCACAAATTCAAGAATTTTGTGAGTTAAATTTTGGTGTCACTTTTCTCCTTACTGAAAAGATAGATGTTAAAGGAAGTAAACAACACCCTTTATATAAATGGTTAACCTCTAAAGACCTAAATGGTAAAAAGAATTCTAGTGTAAAATGGAATTTTCAAAAGTATTTAGTTGATGATAAAGGTGATTTTATAGACTACTATTTCTCAATTACTAAACCAATGAGTTCAAAAATAAGTAAGCATTTATAATGTCTATAGTTAATATTCGGCTTTTAATAGATTTTGGGTTAGTTGTATTGATTTGGATGATTCAGCGCGTTGTATATCCAAGTTTTCTTCATTACAATAATGAGAACCTAGTTATTTGGCATAAAAAGTATACATCAAGCTTTAGCCCTATTGTCATACCACTTATGTTTGGCCAACTCGGTATTTCTATTTATCAAGTGGTTCTCTCAATTAATTCATATACAGTTCTAAATCTCATAATTGTAATTGTTTTGTGGTTGTCTACCTTTTTACAATTTGTACCCATCCACTCTAATATCTCAAAAGGGAAAATAACTGAAAAAATGCTGAATTCTTTAGTTGCTAAAAATTGGTTACGAACTATATTATGGTCACTATTATTTATAATGAACTTCATTATGTTATTTCATGATAACTAATTTTACAAGCTAGATAAATAAAGATTTCCATTCTCTAGATGCTTTTGTTGTTTTTCAGCTGGCATCTTATCAAACATGCGCACAAGCATCCCTAATCTTGGGTTTGATAAAAAGAAATCGCGGTGCGTATGCATAAATCTCCAAAAAAGACCATCCCAAACAGCTTGCCATTCTCCTTTTTGATAGTTACTCATTTTTATGATATAATTACTACCACTAATATATGGTTTAGTCGCCATTAATCCACCATCTGCAAACTGACTCATTCCATATATATTTGTCACCATAACCCAATCGTATGAATCGATAAAAAGTTCCATAAACCATTGATAAACTTCATCTGGATCAAACTCACACAACATCATAAAATTACCCAGTATCATTAAGCGCTCTATATGATTACAATAACCTGTTTGTAATACTTTTTTAATTGTTTGGTCAATGGGAGGAATACCAGTAGTCCCATCATAAAAAGAAGCTGGTATTTTCTTTTTAAATTTCCAAAAATTGGTTGTGCGTTCTTCACTTCCTCTACATTCATAAACACCTCTAATAAACTCTCTCCAACCTATAATTTGTCTTACAAAACCTTCGGTAGAATTAATAGGCAC
>JAQXDJ010000146.1 GCA_029251425.1 Vicingaceae bacterium | reverse complement strand
GAAGGAACTGCTGCTGCTGAAGCAACGCTTATGTTTTTGAACGCACGTTCTAGGGCAGATGTTAAAGCAGGTAAAATGAAGTTTTTTATCTCTGAAAATGCTTTCCCGCAAACCATTGATGTTGTTCAAGGTAAAGCGAACAACCTTGGTATAGAATTAACCATTGGAAACCCTGATACATTTGTTCCAACTGAAGAATATTTTGGGTCAATTATTCAATTCCCGAATACGGTTGGTCAAGTTGAAGACATCGAATCCTTTATTTCTAAAATGAATGATGTTGGTGTTCGTGTTGCTGTTGGGGCCGACATTTTATCGTTGGCTATTTTAAAATCGCCAGGTTCACTTGGAGCCGATGTTGTTTTTGGTACGTCTCAGCGTTTTGGTGTCCCTATGGGATACGGTGGCCCGCATGCTGCATACTTTTCAGCTAAAGTTGAATTCAAGCGTAACATGCCAGGAAGAATTATTGGAGTTTCTGTAGATGCTCAAGGGAATAGAGCCTTAAGGATGGCTTTACAAACTAGAGAACAACACATTAAAAGAGATAAAGCAACATCTAACATTTGTACTGCACAAGTACTTTTAGCTGTTATGGCTGGAATGTATGCCGTTTACCATGGTGCAGATGGTTTAAAAAACATTTCAGGAAACATTAATGAATTAACAGGAAAACTAGCAGGGTCATTAGATGCTTTAGGATTTAAAAGAATAAATGACTCTTTCTTTGATACGTTAACTTATGAAGTTGAGACTGATGTTAAAGCTAAAATAAATGCTTTAGCATTAAAAAAAGAAATCAACTTCCATTACTCAGAAAACAGAATTTCTATCAGCATTGGAGAAACTGAAAATATCCAAGACATCAAAAACGTTGTTGCCATTTTTGCTGAGGCAGTTGGACAATCAACTGATGAACTAAATGAAATTAACGGACTTCCTCAAGAATTAACAAGAAAATCTGCATTTTTAGAGTTTGAAATTTTTAATAAGTACCGTTCAGAATCAGAAATGATGCGTTACATTAAAAGGTTAGAAAACAAAGACCTTTCTTTAACACACTCTATGATTTCATTAGGTTCTTGTACCATGAAATTAAATGCTGCCTCAGAATTAATTCCTTTAGGATGGGAAGAATGGGCAAACATTCATCCATACGCACCGTTAGATCAAGCTCAAGGGTATCAAGAAATGTTAAAAGGTTTAGAGGATGACTTATCAGAAATTACTGGTTTTGATGCAGTTTCTCTACAACCAAATTCTGGAGCACAAGGAGAATATGCTGGATTATTAGTTATTAAAGCTTACCACGAAAGCAGAGGAGATCATCACAGAAATATTGCATTAATACCAGCATCAGCTCACGGAACAAATCCTGCTAGTGCTGTTATGGCAGGAATGAAAATTGTTGTTACTAAATGTGATGAGAATGGAATATAGATATAGATGATTTAAGAGAAAAGGCAGAACTACATAAAGACAACCTTTCTTGTACTATGATTACTTACCCATCTACACATGGTGTATATGAAGAAGGAATTATGGAAATGACTCAAATCATACATGACAATGGTGGTCAAGTTTATATGGATGGAGCAAACATGAATGCACAGGTTGGATTAACAAACCCAGCAAATATTGGAGCTGATGTATGTCACTTAAACTTACACAAGACTTTTGCTATACCTCACGGAGGTGGAGGGCCTGGAGTTGGGCCAATTGGAGTTGCTAAACAATTAACTCCATTTTTACCATCTAACCCATTAATTAAAACTGGAGGAGAACAAGCTATTTCAGCAGTTTCTGCTGCTCCATGGGGAAGCGCTTATGTTTGCTTAATTTCTTACGGTTACGTAAAAATGTTAGGTACTGAAGGATTAAAAGATTCTACAATTTTAGCAATTCTAAACGCAAACTATATAAAATCTAAACTAGAAGGTAGTTACGGAATTTTATATAGTAATAATAAAAATAGAGTGGCTCACGAAATGATTTTAGAGTGTAGAGACTTTAAAGCAGAATCGGGTGTTGAAGCTGGGGATATTGCTAAAAGATTGATGGATTATGGTTTTCATGCTCCAACAGTATCTTTTCCTGTTGCAGGAACTTTAATGGTTGAACCAACAGAAAGTGAAAGCAAAGAAGAATTAGATCGCTTTATTGAAGTAATGATTGCTATCCGAAAAGAAGCTCAAGAAATTATTGACGGCAAATACGATAAGGAAAATAACCCTATTCAAAATGCACCACATACTTCTAAAGTTGTTCTTTCTGATGATTATAATTATCCATACTCAAGAGAAACAGCAGTTTTCCCTTTACCTTGGTTAAAAGAATCTAAATACTGGCCAACTGTTGGTAAAGCAGATAACGCTTTTGGAGATAGAAACTTAGTTTGTAGCTGTGCTGGAATTGAGGAATATATGGAAGAAACAGTATAAGAAAAACAATAATATCACATTTACAATCCGAACACTACTTACGTTGTTGTTCGGATTGTTTTTTTGTAAGGTTTTCCATTACCTTAATGTACATGTTCATTAACAATTTCGGATCTTTACAATAGTACGTTATACTGACATTAAACTTTTCTTCAGAAATATCAAAGTCTGTATAAACTTCATTAAAAATCTGTTGTTCATTAATGGTATCTTGCGTAGAATACTTTAACTTAATTAACGCTTGAGTTAATTCTATTTCCGTCATTACATCAATCATCTTTTCTTTAGGGATAACTTCTGCAGGAATTTCATCCTTACCACCACAAGACATTAACCAAAATGTTAATGCAATTATTAAAAAATATTTTAATTGATCTATCATAAAAAAACAAACCCTATTCTAATTTTAAATAGAATAGGGCTTTTTAAACATATTCTTATAATTAAGCTTCTACCTTTTTACTAGTTGCTGCTTTAATTGTTTTAGCCGACTCTAACATCTTTTCTATCATCCCTAAACCATATTCTCTCTCAACAATATCTCTAACCTCATAAATATTCTCACCTACTTCAGCTCTATACATAAAATGGTTTTGGGTTTTAACGCCAGAATCAGGAATATCTTGTGTGTAAACGATTGCATTTTTTTCTTCTGTAATGATTTCTGTATTAAAAACTAAGCCTTCTTTTAAATCTGTTTTTAACAGTTCAATATCACCATCACCAAACATAATTTCTAATCCGTAATCCATTCCAATTACAATTTCCAACGTTCCTCTTTCTGTCAATTTAACATCTGCAACTCCATTTATTTCTGCCTTAGGAATCATTATTACTAAATCATACCCATACTCAGATAAATTAAGTTCTTCCAACCCTTTTAAGCTTACAGTCTCAACGTTTTCTGTTGTATTTTCAGTTTCTGATCCGCCACAAGCAACTAAAGTAATTGTTGCAATTAACGTAAGTATATATATTGTTTTTTTCATAATAGTAGATTTAACACAAATGTAACTGAAATATTTAAAAGTTTAGAACCTCTTAAAACTAAAAATTATTTGACATAAAAAAACATCCATCAGAACCTTGATGGATGTTTTTTTTTTAATAGTAATACAATATTATCTTAATTGGAAACTAATAGGTAAGTTATAAGAAACACTTACAGCTTTTCCTCTTTGTTTTCCAGGTTTCCATTTTGGCATTGCCTTAACAACTCTAATTGCTTCCTTATCTAATAAGTCATGTACTCCCCTTAGAATTTTTACATCTCTAATTTTCCCATCTTTACCAACAGTAAAGTTTACAAAAACTCTTCCTGAAATACCGTTTGCTTTTGCAGCTGGTGGAAACTTTACATTTTGAGCTAAATACTTTTGAATTCCTCCAGGAATTTCTGGCATTTGCTCAACAATTGTAAAAACCTCATCTTCTTCTACTTCCTCTTCTTCTTCAAAAACTTCTACAACCTCATCAACTTCAACTTCAGTATCAATTTCAATATCTTCTACCTCAATATCATCCTCAACAATCTCAATAATTTCTGGAGCTGCTGGTGGTGGCGGTGGTGGTGGTGGTGGTGTATTTTGTTGTGTAATAGGAATAATATCTTCTTCCTCATCTTCAACTACTAACTCTCCAAGTTGAGCAGCTTGCACATCATAAAATTTCCAATTAACCATTGCATACACAATGAATAAAGACAACACTAAACCTGCTAGGGTAAATGTTCCTCTTAATTTTTCTAAATCAGCTTTTGGGTTCTTTTTTGGTTCCATATTCTTTATTTTCAGTTGTTAAAAATAATAATTTTTTAGCAGTAATTTATTTTATTTTAAGCCATCTATTTATCGGTAAAAATTTAAGCACTAAAGGAGCTAAAAAAACACCTAAAACTGCACCAACCGAGTTTGCTGTAAAATCAATCCAATTACCACTTCTGTTTATAAAGATGTTTTCTTGTAAGATTTCCATAAAACCTCCATAAAAAACTCCAAACAGAATTATTACTACTCTAATTTTAAAACGGTTTTCTTTTATTAAAAATTGTTTGACAAAAGGTAGAAACAACAAAAATGATACTATTCCATACATTAAAGTATGAACTAATTTATCGAATTGCAAAACCGCCACCTTGGGCAACTGATTACCTGGATAACCACTCAGCACCAAAACAATTATTAACCAAATTATTGCAGGAATAAAAGAGCTAATTTTATCCAATTATCTCTTTGTACTGATCTGCAGATAATAAATCGTCTAATTCGCTAGTGTCTGACAATTGAACTTTAATCATCCAACCATCTCCATAAGGATCATTATTTACTGATTCTGGAGCAGATTCAATTGCTTCATTAAACTCAGTAACTTCTCCTGAAACTGGCATAAATAAATCAGAAACTGTTTTTACTGCTTCAACTGTTCCAAAAACTTCTTCTCTATCTAAAGTTTCGCCTTCAGTTTCTACCTCAACATAAACAATATCACCTAACTCACCTTGAGCAAATTCAGTAATACCAATAGTTACAGTATCTCCATCAATTTTCACCCATTCGTGATCTTTTGTGTATTTTAACTCTGCTGGTACGTTCATCTTTTTATATTTTAATGTTATTTTTTGCTAATTTATAATTCTTAAATCTTAACTCCTAATTAGTTATTGCGAAAATGTAAACCTTATACTTATACCAACATTTGTATTGGTTGTTGGAAACGTATTTGAAACAAAAGGTTTGGTTGAAATAAAGTCATAAAAAGCTCTTAAGTTTAAGTTGGAGCTTACCCTATAATCTGCAGTTAGTTTTATTGATAAAATACGTTGCCCACTGGTTAACTGTGTAACATTTTCTACAATTCTTCTTACTACTGTATTATTATCTCTAATACCAACATCTATTCGAGTATCTAAATCGGCCGCTGCTTTTGCTATTGGAAGTCTAACTTGTCTAAACTTATAACCCGTTCCAACAGACCATTCATTCCCTTTAATTTCTGTTATCTGATTATTAGACATACTTAACGCAGCGTTTCTATTCTTTTTAAACTCTACTCTTAATAACATATTGTTATTTAATGTCATATCCACTCCTAATAATGGTGAGAATTGCTCTGTCATAGAAACTGTTGCAATACTTAGTTCTGGAATAAAATTATTTGTTAAATCTCTTGCAAACGCATCACCCGAATTATCTTTTTCATGGAGTAAGTTAGATGTAAACGAAGCATAGTTTAATGTAGATTTGTATGCATGTGTTAAGGTAAACTTCTTAAACATTCTGTTAATTAGAGCAAGCTTACTTAACCCATCATAAGTAACTCTCCAGTTTGGTAAAGGAATGAAATTCTTAAAATTCTTTAGCGAAACTTTTTCTCCGCTTTTACCAGAGTATGCAGCAATAAATGCCGGTATCATTACATCTTGAGACGTTTCTCCATATCCATCACTATAACCTTCCTCATTTGTAAATATAGAGTTGTTATTTTCGCCACCTAATCTTTGTGATATTGATTTTCTTTCTTCTAAGAAATTATCAAATACTTTAGAAGATCTATCTACTGGGTCATCACCAAAAAATGCTGTATTAAAGGTTAAAAATGACATGCTAAAATTCCCCGTATTAATTGGTTTAACTAAATAATACCTATCATTTATCCCGTTATTATCTACATTAATTATACTTCCACCATTTGTCGTTGTGTCAACAAATGCATCATCAATTGCAAAAAACTGTTGCGCTAAATTATCAGAATAAGTACGTGTTGCAGTTAATTGAATTCTTAATGTTTTAATTGGTCTAACTGTAGCTCTAACATTATAGTTTTCAGACATTGTAGTCGCATAGTTATAAATCAATCCGGTAGAATCATTATTAACTAACCAATTTTCGCTAGCTGCTCTAAACACAAATTCATCCTCTTGTAAACCAGATATAAAATTAATTCCCGGAGCTTCAAAACCTGGGTTTTGTCCTAACACACTTGTCTCTTGATTATACCCAGGTAAAATAGTTCCTCTATTTTTTGAATAGGTTGCTGCTACGTTTTTCAAACTCATCGTTCCTAACCAAAAAACATCCATTGGCTTAAAAGGTAAAACCTTTCTCCATAACTGAATTTTTGTAGAATCGGAATCTTTAAATTTCTTTTCTTCAAACTTTATATTTGCAGGAGCAATACCTTCTTTCCACCCTCTCTTCTTTGCATTTTCAGCTTTAGTTTTATTTGGATTAGGAGGTGTTGCCTTTAACGTTCTCATTCGTTGTCGTTCCCTGGCTCGCTTATTCACTTTCTTTAAAAATCCTATTTCATTATGGAGTTTTGTCATGTTCAATTGTAAGTTCGCAGAAATAGTATTAGAATTCTGAATGGTATGACCTAATGAATCTGCTCCAATTGCTGCTCTTTGCCAATCATAATCTCCTCCATATTGAGTTGTTAATGTAACAAATTTAAAACCTGGTAACTTGTTAATTGGTACTGCATAATTCAAATTAAAACTATGGTGATAGTGTGTATTAGTTCCAAAGTTTCTGATGTTTTGCCAAATAGTATCTCTCCATGAATCATATTCTTCTTGAAAATCTTGACTAACCCTTCCTCTCGTATCATTCCCTCTAAATGTTAATGGTTCTTCAATAGTGGCGTTATTTGTTGCATTAAAATCAAACTTTAACGCTTTTGTTATATCATACTTTAAACCATAAATTCTATTCCAATAAAAATGTTTTTGATAATACGTATCTAAAGCAAAATCAAAACCAGTATTGTTTCTCGCTCTTCGTTCCGAATACATTCTATCCACATCAGTCTGGAAACTAATTTGCTTTGGTAACAAATAAAAGTTGAAATCCTTAACAATAGTAAGCGCTTTACTTTTAATAGACTTAAAAGGTTTAATATTTTTTGGTTTAAACCCAAAAGAATAACCTACTCCACCTCTGTAAGTTTTTTGATTATCAAATTCAGTATTAATATCTCTATATTTTACTTCAGAATAACCATAGTTAAAAGAGAAATTAGAAATATTATAGAAACGGTTTTTCTTCTGTCCTTTGGGCCTTAGCTTACGAACATTAGTAAATGTAATACTCTTCCTTTTAGTTACTTCTTGTGTTCTTGTTCCAATTGAATCTCTTGCTTCTTGTGATAAAATTTCATTATTCAATAATTCATCTAATTCTAAATCTGGATCCAAAGGATTATACCTTGGAGTAACTCTCCCTTCGGAAACATTATAATACATAGGAATACTTATTCCAATCTTTTCTGGAATAAATTTACCAAGCTCTACACTTGTAGATAAGTCGTATCCTTTTTTCGTTTCTTGTTGCCTCTCATTTAGTTTCTGTTCAATACTACCAAAACCTGGCGTGCTATAATCTCCTGCAATAGTTATGTTACCTAAATCAGCTATTTGAGTTGTAATACGAGCAACAGAAGCCCAACCTCCCTCATTATCAAACTCAGACATTCGCAACTCATTTACCCATATTTCAGCACACTTATCTAGTCCGTCATCATCTACATCTTGTGGGGTTTGTCTCGAATTTCTAACACCAATCATAAAAACCCTAACATCTGCAAAATTTGGATTCCCCTTTATTCTTAATGTATTTTTCCCTTCTTGTTGTTCAAAATCTTTTATTAATTGCACTCCACTATTTCCATCTGGCAATAAACTATTTCGTAAAACTTTTAAATCTGTAAATTTTGAAAACTGTAAATCAATATTATTCGCTTCTGGCCATACATCTAGCCTATCATCATTATTTGAATTATTATTAGTGTTGTAAACCCCTGGCTCAGTAACCGAAAGTGGCACTTCATACTCATAATAATTCTCTGAGAAATCAGAACCCATTCTAATAAAAACAGATAAATCGTTATCTCTTAATGG
>JAQXDJ010000094.1 GCA_029251425.1 Vicingaceae bacterium | reverse complement strand
CCCGATTGGTTAAACTCTCTTTTAGTTAAAAAATAAAATGGCAATAAAGTAGCTGTTGAAAAAATAATTGTAACCAGCTTTGGAGTATAAATGGTGTTGTTCCAAAGCATTAAGCCAGCACCGTGGATGTAAAAATGAAAAGGAGCCCAAACACTACTTGTTGTCCATTCAGGATTTTCCATCCATTTTTGAGATGCAAAAATTCGTGAAACTGCATCTGCATTAATAGTTTGGGAATAAGGGAGTAAGATGATTTTTACAACTACCGTAATTAAAACGAGGAGGTATATTTTAGAAATGGATTGAAATACATTAACGAATTTCATTACTCAAAATCTTTATAAAGCAAATATTTTTTTCTGATAATACTATATTTTGCTAAACCATCCTTCCAAGAAGCTTTAATTTCATCTTCTGTTTTTCCTGTTTCAATTTGTTGTTGCAGTTTATCTGTACCAGATAGTAACTGAAACATTCGTGTAAAGAATTTCTCTTTATTTGGGAAGTTTTTATAGGTTTCTGTTAGCCAAAAAAGATTAATGCCGCCTTTCCCTTTTAAGTATTCTGCGCCAAAATATTCTAAATCATAACCAAAACATTTTTGATCTTTTAATTTTGGTTTTTTTGCACCATCCATACTTTTTGGTGTAAAAGAATAAGCATCAGATTTTATTAGTGGGTGTCCCATAATTTGAAAAGGTTTTTCTGTGCCTCTACCTATGCTTATTGGAGTTCCTTCAAACAAACATAACGAAGGGTATAAATAAATAGAACTCATATTTGGTAAGTTAGGAGAAGGTTTAATTGGCAGTTCATAAAAACGATTATGGTCATAATGTTCTGCTTTTATTACTGTTAAATCACAGGTTGCTTTGTTTGCCAACCATTTTTCTCCATTAATCATTTGTGCATATTCTCCAACAGTCATCCCGTGTACAATTGGTACAGGGTGCATTCCAACAAAAGATTTAAATGCAGGGTCTAAAATTGGGCCATCTATATAGTGTCCGTTTGGGTTGGGACGATCCAAAACAATTAGTTGCTTATTGGTTTCAGCACAAGTTTCCATAACATAATGCATGGTAGAAATGTAAGTGTAAAAACGGGCTCCAACATCTTGAATATCAAATATGATAATATCTAAATCTCCAAATTGCTCAGCGGTAGGTTTTTTGTTTTTCCCGTATAATGATACGATAGGTAATCCTGTTTTCGAATCTATATCAGAATTTACCTTTTCTCCAGCATCAGCTTTTCCTCTAAAACCGTGTTCAGGACTAAAAACTTTAGTAACCTTAATTCCTAAGCTAACTAATGAATCAACTAAGTGAGTTTCATTAATCATAGAAGTATGATTAGCCACTACGCCAATTTTTTTGTTCTCAAGAAGTTTTAAGTAGGATTCAGTTCTGGCTGCACCAACAACTATGGGGAGTTCCTCTTTTATTTCAACTACTTTTTTTGGCGATTCGGCAAATGATTTTTCATTGCTTTGACCAGAGCAGCTAACCCAAAGTAAACTGATAATTATAATATTTAGATAATGCTTTAAATTCATGACTTACAAATTACTACTTTTGTTTCAGAACAACCAAAAGTATCTCTTATAAACTTGAATCTCGAGTATTTCATATCAAAAAATATAATAAAAGGCGATAGTCATTCTAAAAAAATAACGAAGCCAATTATACGTATTTCAATTATTGCTATTGCTTTAGGTTTAATTGTAATGATTGTGGCTTTGAGTATTGTTGGTGGTTTTCAACGAGAAATTAGGAATAAAGTAATTGGCTTTGGGAGCCATGTTCAAATAACAAGTTACGATTCTCAAAACACTTATGAGGCCAGTCCAATAAGTTTAAAGCAAGACTTTTATCCAAGTTTAGCAGATAAAGAGGGGGTAAAACACATTCAAATTTATGCTACAAAACCAGGGATTATTAAAACCAAAGAAGATATATATGGTGTTGTTGTAAAAGGAGTGGGAGCAGATTTTGATTGGTCATTTTTTAATGAAAAAATTATTGATGGAAGTTCATTTTTAATTTCTGAAGTAAAAGACAATAGTATTTTGGTGTCGAACCATATTGCTACAAAAATGAAGTTAAGTGTCGGAGATAAAATGTTTCTTTATTTCATTCAAGAAAGCGGGCAGTTAAGACCAAAAGACTTCATTATAAAAGGAATATATCAAACAGGTTTGGAACAGTTCGATAATTTATATGTTATAGCTGATATTGCACATATTCAGAAAAGAAATGGATGGGATAAAAATCAAGTTGGTGGGTTTGAAGTATTGATAGATGATTATAGTAAATTGGATGAAATGGGGCAATATGTGTATGATAATATTGATTATAGTTTACATGCTACAACAATAAAAGAGCAACATCCTGATATTTTTAGCTGGTTAGATTTACAAGATTATAATGTAAATGTTATCATCATTTTAATGATAGTGGTGGCTGTAATTAATATCATTTCAGCATTACTTATTTTAATTTTAGAACGTACCAATATGATTGGTATTCTAAAAGCTTTGGGTATGCCTAATTGGAATGTTAGAAAGATATTCTTATACAATGCCATTTATCTAATTGTTAAAGGAATTATTTGGGGTAATGTTATTGGAATAAGTCTTTGTTTGTTGCAACAGTATTTTGGGTTTTTAACTTTGCCCGAAGAATCATATTATGTTTCTGAAGTACCAATTGAGATGAATTTTTTAAATATCTTACTCCTGAATATAGGAACACTTTTAGTTTGTGTATTAATGTTGTTGATTCCATCTTATGTAATTACTAAGATTTCACCAGTAAAGGCAATAAGGTTTGATTAGAGTTCTGAATCTTGCTCTTCACTAGTGCAGTTAGGTTGTCCATACACAGTGCGTTTTGCGTTAAGGGTGGAAGCGGCATCCTTTTTTTTTCGCCCTGAGCGGAGTAGAAGGGTGAAAAAGATACAGCCCTTCTGCTCCGCTCAGGATAAATTCCCAGCCTGTTAAAACGCCCAAATAATTCAAACACGTTCAGTTAAATTAAGACAACTGTATTTATTACATTTGTGGAAATTATATTTTGAAATAATATGAAATACTATAATAATATATTAGACACTATTGGAGATACTCCTTTGGTTAGATTAAATAATGTTTGTAAAGACATTAAAGCGACAGTTTTAGCAAAGGTTGAAACAACTAATCCTGGAAATTCTGTTAAAGATAGAATGGCGCTTCAAATGATTGAAGATGCTGAAAAAGATGGTAGATTAAAACCAGGAGGAACTATTATTGAAGGAACTTCTGGTAATACAGGAATGGGTTTAGCATTGGTTGCAATTATTAAAGGGTACAAATTAATTTGTGTGTTGAGTGATAAGCAGTCTAAAGAAAAGATGGATATTTTAAGAGCTGTTGGTGCTGAGGTACATGTTTGTCCAACAAACGTAGCTCCAGATGATCCTCGTTCTTATTATTCTGTTTCTAAAACTTTGGCTGAAACAACACCAAATTCTTGGTATGTAAATCAATACGATAATCCATCAAATGCAAAAGCACATTATTTAAGTACTGGTCCTGAAATTTGGGAGCAAACAGAAGGGAAAATCACTCATTTTGTAGTTGGTGTTGGAACAGGAGGAACAATTTCTGGAGTAGGGAAATATTTAAAAGAGCAAAATCCTAACATTAAAATGTGGGGTATTGATACTTATGGTTCTGTGTTTAAAAAATACCATGAAACAGGGATTTTTGATGAGAACGAAATTTACCCTTACATTACTGAAGGAATAGGAGAAGATATTTTACCTAAGAATGTAGATTTTGATGTAATTGATAAGTTTGAAAAAGTAACGGATAAAGATGCTGCAGTTTGGCAAAGAAAAATAGCTAAAGAAGAAGGAATATTTGTAGGTAATTCTGCTGGTTCTGCAATTAAAGGGTTGTTGCAAATGGGCGAAGAATTGACTGAAGATGATGTAGTTGTTGTATTGTTTCACGATCATGGAAGTAGATATGTAGGAAAAATGTTTAATGATGACTGGATGAGAGAAAGGGGTTTCTTAGATGAAGAGAAAACAAATGGGTTAGATTTAATTAAAGATCATTCAGGGAAACATTTAGTTACAGTTACTCCAGATGATCCAACATCGCAAGCAATATTATTGATGAATCAATATGGAATTTCTCAAATACCAGTGGTTGGAGATGATGGTTTTGTAGGGTCTTTAACGGATAATCAATTGTTTTCAAAATTAGTTGAAAATCCAGGATTGAAAGAGTTGCCAGTAAAAAATATTATGGAAAAATCTTTCCCAGTAGTTGATGGAGAAACATCTATTTCAGCTATTTCTAAAGAGTTCCAAAATGGAGCTCAAGCAGTTTTAGTAAATTATGAAAAAGATCAATATCACATTATTACACAACAAGACATGATTAAGGCAATTGCTTAATCAATAAAATTCCCCTCTTGAGAGGGGAGATTTTGTCCAAAAGCTGTAAGCGTTTGGATACAAAATTAGAGGTGTGTTATTTTAAAAGGAAATCATAAATTTGATTTCCTTTTTTTATTTAAAATACTTTTTATGAATATTTCTAACACACCAAGCCCACCTTATTTTGCGGTTATTTTCACTTCAAAACTGAATGAAGATGCACCTGATTATGAGGCCTTATCAAACCAAATGGTTGAATTGGTAAAGCAACAATCAGGATTTTTAGGTTTTGAAAGTGCAAGAGAAGAATTAGGTATAACGGTTTCTTACTGGAAAGATGAAGCTTCTATTTTAAATTGGTCAACAAATTTGGAGCATCAAGAAGCTCAGCGTTTAGGGAAAGAAAAGTTTTATAAATCTTATGCAATTAGAATTTGCAAAGTGGAAAGATCGTATTCTTTTCAGAATCAATAGTTAAGCTGT
This sequence comes from Vicingaceae bacterium, assembly GCA_029251425.1. GTDB lineage: Bacteria > Bacteroidota > Bacteroidia > Flavobacteriales_E > Vicingaceae. Next base: position 7,946 of record JAQXDJ010000094.1, on the reverse strand, counting down.
CAGCTATTTTACAAAGTTTGTTTTTTGAAAAAATAAAATGAAACTTTTCAATGACTTCTCCGTTAAAGACAAAGCTAAGGCGATTAATTTAAAACTACCTAACTATGGATACAGCAATAATAAATACAACACCACTTATAGAAAAAGAAGCTATTGTTGAATTTTCTTTTCCGAAAGGAGATGTGTTAGATACGGAAGAAAAAAGACAGGAGCGACAAGCAAGAATAAAAAGAGGAACTCGATTGGGAAATAGTTTAAAACGGAAAGTGAAAATTGTTTTTGAAGATGTTGAAGGATTAAAAAAGGTAGAAACAACCATTTGGGGTTTTACCGATAAAAATGTTATTCTTAAGAAGACTACTATAATTCCGATTAGGTGCATACATGAAGTGAAATTTTATTAACCTAACAATTTAGGAGATATTGAAAGAGCCGAGACTTAAAAGTTTCGGCTCTTTTGTTTTAAGAATACAAGTTTGCCTTGTATATAGTCTTTTATCTCAGATTAAAAAACCTATTTTTGGATTCCTATTATTAAAAAATTGATTTGATGAAATTATTTAAGAAATATGTAGTGTTACCTGTAATAGCATTGTTGTTATTTGTTGGTAAAGGAAATGCTCAGGTAGAATTTCCTGAAGATAAAGTAAGTTGGAAGTTTAGTTTAGAGCAAAATGGTTGTGAAGCTACCATAGTTGTAAAAGTAACCTGTGTAGAGCATTGGCATGTTTATGCAGCTAACTTGCCAGAATCTTCATTTTTGTTGGCTACTGAAGTTGAGCCAGATAAGTCTTCAAATTATGAAGTAATAGGAAAAGTGATAGAGCCTAAGCCAGAATTTTATCATGATGAAGCAGCAGATGAAGATATTTATCAGCATTCCAAGAGTTTTACATTAAAACGTAAAATAAAAATTACAAATGCAGAAGACTTTACATTAAAAGGAAGATTCTCTTTCCAGACTTGTGATGAATCGCACTGTTTACCACCTTACGATACAGATTTTAGTTTAAAAGTGAAAGGTTGTGGTGCTGACGAAAAGAAAGGTGCTGTTTTTGACCAAGTTGCAGGAGGAGCTGCAGATGCGAGTGGATTTGAGTTTCCTGAAGATAAAGTAAGCTGGAAGTTTAGTGTAGAACAAGATGGAACTGAAGCAACAATTATTGCGGACATAACTTGTATTGAAGGATGGCATATAAATGCTGCTAACATTCCTACAGATGACTTTGGGCAAGGAACTACAATAGATTTAGAAGAATCATCAAATTATAGTGTGTTAGGAAAGGTAGAAGAACCTGAACCTCATTTTTATCATGATGATGCAGCGGATGAAGATGTTTTCCAGCACTCTGGAACGTTTAGATTGACAAGAAAGATAACAGTTGCAAGCAAAGAAGATTTTACCTTAAAAGGAAAGTTTGGCTTTATTACTTGTGATGATAGCCATTGTTTAACTCCTTATGAAACAGATTTTGAGGTTGAAGTAAAAGGGAGTGCTGATGCAGTTGCTGCTGAAGGAGAAGTTGCTTCGGATGAAAAAGAAGAAAAGTTGTCAGACATGTCTATATGGACTATTTTCTTTTTATCATTTGGTGCTGGTTTTGCAGCATTGTTAACACCCTGTGTGTTTCCAATGATACCTATGACGGTTAGCTTCTTTACCAAGCAAAGTAAATCTAAAGCACAAGGAATTAGGAATGCTACTTTTTACGGTATTTGCATCATAGGAATATATGTAATATTAGGAACATTAGTAACATGGCTTTTTGGAGCGTCAATATTAAATTGGTTGTCAACACAATGGTGGTTTAATATGGCCTTCTTTATTTTGCTAGTTGTATTTGCAGTTTCCTTTATGGGGGCTTTCGAAATTACATTACCTAGCTCGTGGGTAAACAAAGCAGATAAAGCATCTGATAAAGGTGGATTAGTTGGAATTTTCTTTATGGCTTTGGTATTGGCTTTAGTATCATTTTCTTGTACAGGGCCTATCGTTGGAACCTTGCTAGTTGAAGCTGCAGATATTGGAGGAATTGCACCAGTTATAGGAATGTTAGGATTCTCTACTGCTTTAGCGTTGCCTTTTGCATTGTTTGCTGCTTTTCCAGGTTGGTTAAATACAATGCCAAAATCTGGTGGATGGTTAACAAGTGTTAAAGTTTTCTTAGGATTTTTAGAGTTAGCATTAGCATTTAAATTTTTATCAAATGCAGATTTAGCAGTTCAAGCACACTTATTAGAAAGAGAAATGTTCTTGGCTATTTGGATAGCCGTTTTTGGGGTTTTAGCAATGTATTTGTTCGGATTCATACAATTACCTCACGATGGCCCAGTTGGAAATTTATCAGTTGGAAGAGCGTTGCTAGGAACATCGGTTGTAGTTTTTGTAGTGTATATGATTCCTGGCTTATGGGGAGCGCCATTAAAGTTAATAAATGCATTTCCACCACCAATGCACTATAGCGAATCTCCTTTAGGAGTTGGTAAATCTGGAAGTGGCGGAGGTTCTGGTGTTGCTGAGCATGGACCAGAAGGAACGCACATGGGGGCACAGAATTTATGGTTGTTCCATGATTTGGATAAGGCTCAAGCTTATGCTAAAAAAGTAGGAAAACCTTTATTTATTGATTTTACTGGACATAACTGTGTAAACTGTCGTAAGATGGAGCAAAGTGTTTGGGGCGAAACTGGAGTAATAGAAAAATTACGTGATGATGTAGTTATTGTTTCGCTTTATGTAGATGAGGACATAGATTTGCCAATAGAAGAGCAAATAGATGTAGAGTTAGCCCCTGGCAAAATGAAAAAACTGAAAACAGTTGGTGATAAATGGGCTTATACTCAAATTAAGAGATATAAAATTACAGCTCAACCTTATTATAGAATGCTAGGGCCAAATGGTGAAGATTTAACAAACGGTGCTGCGAGTTATAAAGATCACAGCAATCCTAAAGATTTTGAAGCTTGGGTTTCGGAAGGAATTAAGCTGTATAAAGAAGCAAAATAGAATTACAATTTGTTTTAGAAAAGAGAGGCTGCCAATTTTGGTGGCCTTTTTTTATACCACTTTACTCAATAGTACATATCCAATCATAGCTGATACAACAGCAATTAATACCCAGTAAGTTCCTTTAAATAGTTTTGGATTTTTTTTACGATCTCTGTAAAACTGGTAGCCAATAAATGCTACAAAACAAACAATAAAAACTAAAGCAAATATTTTTTGACCTGGGCTAAACATAATTAAAATTTAAAGTAAACAAAGATACGTCCAAAATTTTTACTGTCTTTATCAATTCTGAGGTATTTATTTTTAATGTGACCTTGCTGTAAAAAGCGAATTACTTTCTTTTTGAGTTGCCCCGTTCCTTTGCCCGGAATTATTTCTACCGTTTTAATTTTTTTATCAATGGCTTCATCAATAATGTCATTTAAAGCTTGGTCTATTAAATGCGATTTGTTGTAAATCTCATGCAAATCTAGTTTCAATTTAGCCATAATTAAAAGCTTTTAATTTCAGTGTCACAAAAATCAATTAACTCAGGAAAAAATTGATTAAAATCTTCGTTTAAGGCCAGTTCTTGTTCTTTTAAAATATGGTGAGCATTGTTCATGTTGTTCGCATAATTTGTCCTTTTCGACATGCCCGTTAGGGATTTTTCAATTCCACTAATTTTTCTATAGTTATATAGCCAATTACTTTTTGCCATAAAAGGTAGTCTCATTTGGCTTTTTGTTGGCAAATGGTTAATGTTTTTAAACAGCACTTTGTAAATATGGTTGGTAAATGCAAGTAGTTCTTTTTCTGAATAAGTATTCCAATTATTGGCTAAAAAATAGTCGTAAAAAACATCCATTACCACGGGGGTATATTTGCTTTGATGTTCTCGTATTAAAACCTTACTGTTTTCTACAGTTGAGTGGCTGTCAGTAAAATCATCAATTTTACGGTGTAATAAAATTCCTTGCTGTATTTCTGTAGGGTAATCTAAGTAAGCTTTTCCTTTTATATCATCTGCAATATAATTTCCTATAATGAGGTTTTCATCATTATTAGACAAGAAGAAATGAGCTAAATAATTCATATTTTCCTTTAGTGGGTAAAATTTACCACTGATGTAAATTTAATAAAAAGGTAAGTTAAACATAGATATATTTGTTGGTATCTCAAAAAAACAAAAAGTATGAAAAGTATTCTATTCTCATTTTTAATTATAATTGGTTTAGGTGTAAATGCCCAAAATGATAAATATCAATTTCATTTGAATTTAAACAAGGTGAGTAACGATTTAATTCAGGTTGAATTGAACACTCCTCAAGTAAAATCAGATAAAATAATTTATAATATGCCTAAGATAGTTCCGGGTACATATAGTATTTACGATTTCGGACAGTATGTTATGGATTTTGAAGCTTTTGATAAAGATGGAAGAGCACTTGTGGTAAATCAGTTAGATAAAAATAGATGGGAAATTGAAAATGCTACAATGATGGCAAAAATTTCATACTGGGTAGAAGATACTTGGGATGCTGAGGTAGAAGAGTTGGTTTTTGAGCCAGGAGGAACAAATATCCAAGAAGGAGAAAATATTGTTTTTAATAACCATGGTTTCTTTGGTTATTTTGATCAGATGAAGCAGTTAGGTTACGAAGTAAATGTAACTCGTCCTGAAAATTTTTATGGAACAACAGGTTTAACAACTGTTTCTACTACAGGAAATGTAGATCAGTTTAGAACGGAAAACTACATGGACCTAGTGGATGCTCCAATTATGTATAATGTTCCGGATACATTAACATTTAATATTGGTGGAGCTGAAATTTTAATTTCTGTTTATTCTAAAAATAAGATCGCTACAGCAGCAGAATTGGGTAAAGACATTAAAAGTATTTTAGAGTTGCAAAGCGCTTATTTAGGAGGTAAATTACCGATAGATAAATATGCTTTTATCATTTATTTATATGAAGGGCAAAGTGGTTCGGGCGGAAGTGGAGCTTTAGAACATTCTTACTCTTCGTTTTATTATTTACCAGAAATGCCTGCAAATCAATTGTCAGGGTTTTTGGTAGATGTTGCTGCGCATGAGTTTTTTCATATTGTAACACCATTAAACATTCACTCAGAAGAAATTGGAGATTTTGATTATATCAATCCTAAAATGTCTAAACATTTATGGATGTATGAGGGAGTTACAGAGTATTTTGCTGGCCATGTTCAGGTGTATGGCGGTATGCAAACTCCGAAAGAATATTTGCAAGTAATTAAAGATAAATTAGCTGGAGCAAACCAATTTAAAGACGATTTATCTTTTACTGAAATGAGTTTAGGTTGTTTAGAAGAGCATAAAGACCAATATGGAAATGTATATCAAAAAGGAGCATTAATTGGGCTTTGTTTAGATATTATGCTAAGAGATAATTCTGCTGGGAAAATGGGGATGAAAGATATGATGGAAATGCTTTCTAAAGAATACGGAAAGTATAAGTCATTTAAAGATGATGATTTGTTTGATAAGATCGTTTCGTTATCTTCTCCTGAAGTAAAAACATTTTTTGAGAAGCATGTAGAGGGAAAAGAAGCCTTGCCATTGGAGGATTTATTAAACAGAGTAGGTGTTACGTTTAAAAGAGATGTTACTGTTAAAGAGATTACATTAGGAGGAGTAGGTTTAAGTTATAACCCAGAAACAAAACGTTTGTTTGTTGCAGGAATTAGCGATATGGATGATTTTGGAAATTCGATGGGGTACCAGCTGAATGATGAAGTTATATCATTAAACGGTAAGGAGATAAATATTAACACAGCACAAGAGCAAATAGATAGTTTTAAAAAGAACACAAAAGAAGGTGGTAAGGTTGTAGTAGTTGTAGCTAGAGAAAGTAAAGGGAAAAAGAAAAATAAAACGCTAAAAGGAAAAGCTTTGTTGGTTGAAAAACATAAGAATTACTTCATGGAAATTAATGCAAGCGCAACTGAAGGGCAAGTTCAATTGAGAAATGCTTGGTTAGGACAAAAGTAAAATTGGTTACTTTAGTTAATTAAATTGATGCTCAAAAAAACACGTTTATATTGGATTTCACAAATAGCTGGCTGGTTGCTTTATGCTATTGTTGTAGGTGTTTTTAATGTGCTTACAGGTAATCAGTTAAGTGCTGAATTAATTTATAGTCTTATTTCTATTTTTTTAATCGGTCTTTCTGTTGCTCACTTTTTTAGATTAATAGTTGTTAAATTGAATTGGATGAGGTATAATATACCCCGTTTAATTCCCAGAATATTATTAGGAACTCTTCTTGCAGGAATTGTTGTTTACTTTTTAAAGTCTATTATTATAGAGCGTTTAATTGTGCAAAACGATTACGAATTTAATCTGACAGAAGCATTTCCATCTATAATTAGTTGGACGCTTTTATATTTGATATGGTCGTTGCTTTATTTCTTATTTCACTTTGTTACCAATTATAAAAAGGAAGAAATTAAAAACTTAAAGTGGCAAGCCGCAAAAAATGAAATTGAACTAAATAAGTTAAAATCACAATTAAACCCTCATTTCATATTTAATTCGATGAATAGCATTCGTGCTTTGGTAGAAGAAGATCCAACTTTGGCAAAAGAAGCAATTACTCAATTGTCTAATGTGTTAAGAAACTCTTTGTTAATGGGTAGGAAGAAATTAATTTCATTAGATGATGAAATGAAGCTGGTAAACGATTATTTAGGTTTAGAAAAAACAAGGTTTGAAGAGCGTTTAACTATTGTTAGGGAAATTGGAAAGGACACAGAACAATTTTTAATTCCACCATTAATGGTACAAACTTTGGTTGAAAATGGAATAAAACATGGTACTTCAAGTTTGCCAGAGGGAGGGGTTATTGAAATTCATTCATTACTTAAAAATAACGTATTAGAAATAATTATTTACAATAGCGGAATGTATGATAGTACTAAAGAATCTGAAACAGGTTTTGGTTTAGTTAATACCGTACAGCGTTTAAAATTGATTTATGGAGATGAAGCATCTTTTAAAATTAATAATGAAAATAATAGAGTAAAAACAACTTTATTAATACCTCAGAATACCATTTTATAAAAACGAATTAACATGAAAGCAATTATAGTTGATGACGAACGATTAGCAAGAAACGAGCTAAAAAGGCTGTTGGAAGAGTACCCTGAAATTGAAATAATTGAAGAATGTAATAGTGCTGCTGATGCAATTATAGCTGTAGATAAATTAAAGCCTGATGTAGTATTTTTAGATATTCATATGCCAGGAAAAGATGGTTTCGGAGTTTTAGAGGAGTTGGATTATATGCCGCATGTTATTTTTATAACGGCTTATGATGAGTATGCAATAAAGGCTTTTGAGGTAAACGCATTGGATTATTTATTAAAGCCAATTGAAGTGGATCGTTTGCGGGAAGCAATAAATAAAGTTAAAGCAGAATTAGTTGAGCCAGTAGAAAAATCAGAAAAGTTAGGGGTAAACGATCAGGTTTTTGTAAAAGATGGAGATCGATGTTGGTTTGTTAATCTATCGGATGTTCCAATGTTTGAATCTGAAGGGAATTACGTAAGAGTCTATTTTGATAAGAATAAACCATTGATATTAAAGTCATTAAATAACCTGTCTAATAAGTTAGATGAATCTACTTTCTTTAGAGCCAACCGTAAATTTATTATTAATTTAAATTGGGTTGAAAGTATTGAAAACTGGTTTAATGGAGGTTTAATGGTTAAACTAAAAAATGGAGAAAAAGTTGAAATATCTAGAAGACAAGCCAGTAAATTTAAAGAAATGAAGAGTTTATGATATAGATGGTTTATCTATCATAATCTGTAATTTATCTTAATTTTAGCCCATTCCGTATAATATTTTATTTGTATGATAGATTTTATTCCGATATTAGTTTAAGAATAAGAAAAAAGGTATGGAAAAAATTAC
>JAQXDJ010000087.1 GCA_029251425.1 Vicingaceae bacterium | reverse complement strand
TGTTTTGTGAAATGGGATTGACATAAGTATTTTCTAATAATTTAAGTGTAGAATTATAAAAAGTAAACGATTGCAGATCTGTTGCAATTAGCGCAAAGGATGGGTTTTTAAATCCTGACACTTTTGATGCCAGCACCTTCTCATAACTCTTATCAGGTTGTTTATATTTTCGCTCTGTTACCGATTCCATCATCATTAAATAATGATCTTCTAGCCAATCAAATGTTTTTTGATCAGCAAAATCTAATTGAGTAGTATCAACTCCGTGCTGAGTCATACTGTCTAATAAAAATGAGAAATAAATTTTACTATACGATTCATACTTAAAATTCAAACTCTTTTCTGGGTTGTTTTTCTTCCTATTTTTTACAACTTCTTTTATTATCCTTTCAGCTGGATTTATCCCTGGAAGCACTTTAAAATCTTCTAACACAAAAGAAGTTTTACTCAATCCTATTAAGAGATCCTCGTTATTTTCAACCTTTATTATTTGCCCCTTATAACCAACATAACTCAATTTTAATGTTCGAATTAAGTCAGGTGAGTTAAGTTTGAAATTTCCATCTATATCGGTTGTTGTTCCGAGATTAAGGTTGTTTATTACAATGTTTACAAAGGCTAAAGGCTCTTTCGTTTTTCGATCAATCACTTTGCCTATTATTTGGTGTTGGCCAAATAAGTAGGTTGGTAATAAAAGAATCAAAAATAATGTAAATCTCATACGGTGCTAAATTAACTTTTAAAGCTCAATAACGTTAATGTTTAGTTATTAGTACCTTTGAAAACCATGTTTGGCATTACTAGCGATCATATAAATATCATTTCTAAACTAAGTTGTTTAAGAATTATTAATGCTCTTCGAGTAAAATGGAGTTTTCATTATTCTAAACTAGTTAAGAAACCTGTTTTAAAAGCGCAACCAATCAGTATAACTATAGAGCCAACAACAGCTTGTAATTTAGGCTGTCCAGAATGCCCTAGTGGACTCAAAAAATTTACAAGACCCGAAGGAAACTTAAAGCAAGAATTTTATAAAAAGGTTATTGACCAAACACATCAAAAATCTTATTATCTCAACTTTTACTTTCAGGGAGAGCCTTTTATAAATCCTAATTTTTTAGAGATGGTAAGCTACGCCAATGCTAAAAAAATGTACACAGCCACCTCAACCAATGCCCATTTTTTAACTGAAGAAAACGCTAAAAAAACCATCGAAAGTGGGTTAAGTAGACTCACCATTTCTATTGATGGAACAACTCAAGAAACATATGAAAGCTACCGTAAAAATGGTTCTTTAAACAAAGTAATTGAAGGAACTAAAAATGTTATTAAAGCGAAAAAAGAATTAAAATCTAAAACGCCTTACATCATTTTTCAGTTTTTGGTTGTTAAGCCTAACGAACACCAAATTGAAGACGCAAAAAAGTTGGCTGATGAATTGGGTGTAAATGAAATTCGTTTTAAAACAGCACAACTTTACGATTACAAACACGGTAATGCTTTAATGCCAAGTATTGACAAATACTCGCGTTATAGAAAACAAGCAGATGGTACTTACAGCTTAAAAAATAAAATGCTCAACGAATGTTGGCGTATGTGGAGTTCTTGTGTTATTACTTGGGATGGAAAAGTAGTTCCTTGTTGTTTTGATAAGGATGCTACTCACCAATTGGGTGTGATAGAACAACAGCCTTTAAAGGATATCTGGACTTCGAAAGGATACAACGGCTTTAGAAAAGCCTTGCTTACTAACCGACAAGAAATTGACATCTGTCAGAATTGTACCGAAGGAACTAAAGTTTGGGAATAGTCTTTGACTTATTTCTTTTTAAGAATTTCATTTTTTTAGAATATAAAGCAAACGGCTCTTCAATATATTTATAAAAAATAGTCGCAAAAGCTATTGTAACAGTTAAATGTGCAACTAAAAGAATCACTCGGTTAAACGTGCTCAATTCTACATCAATAAATCTATTAATAAATACTTCAGAAAAAATTTCAACAACACAATGCGTTATATATATACTGAAGGAAATTTTCCCTAAATAATTAGTGACTTTCGTATTAATATCTAATTCTGAAAAGATTAGGAAAAAAGTAACTAAAGAAAAGATTAATGCCACATATCCATGTTGGAAAAAACAAAATAAGCTGGCTACAATAAAAAGGAATACATTCAAGTATAATGGCATTATTTTAGCCCTCTTAAGAAAAAGACATATCCCTAAAACAAAAAATCCTGAATAGGTAAAAAAACACATGAACGCCATATTTTCCATATGCAAAAGCTGTTGTTAGACTATTGGAGTCCTTAACAAAGAAACTGGTAAGTGTAAAATGAAGTGCAACAACTCCAAGAGCCGATAATCCTCTTAAAAAATCAAGTGTATGAATATGTTTCTTTGACAATTAATACTTTTTGAATAAATTCATTGTGAACCAAATTTAGCAATAAGTAAATTACTTCCTCACTACTTACATTATTATTACCTTTGCAATCTTAAAAATTTAAGAAATGAACTTTATAGAAGAATTAAGATGGAGAGGCATGATCCATGATATGATGCCAGGAACTGAAGAGCAATTTGCTAAAGAAATCACTTCGGCATATATTGGGTTTGATCCTACAGGAGATTCGCTACACATTGGTAGTTTAGTTCAAATTATGATTTTAGTTCATTTACAAAAAGCAGGACACAAACCTTATGCTTTAGTTGGTGGAGCAACTGGTATGGTAGGTGATCCTTCAGGAAAATCGGCAGAAAGAAATTTATTAGATGAGGAAACTTTAAATCATAATGTAGCTTGTATTAAAAACCAATTAGAACAATTTTTAGATTTCGATTGCGGTGAAAATGCTGCAGAAATGGTTAACAATTACGATTGGTTTAAAGATTTTAACGTATTAGATTTTATCCGTGATATTGGAAAACACATCCCGGTTAATTACATGATGGCAAAAGATTCTGTAAAGTCTCGTTTAGAAACAGGTATGTCTTTTACAGAGTTTACTTACCAGTTAATTCAAGGATATGACTTTTACTGGTTAAACAAAAATAAGAACTGTAAAGTTCAGCTTGGTGGTTCTGATCAATGGGGAAACATTGTTACAGGAACTGAATTAATTAGAAGAAAAGGCGGAAGCGATGCTTTTGCTTGCACTACTCCATTAATTAAAAAAGCTGACGGAACGAAATTCGGAAAAACAGAAGGTGGCAACGTTTGGTTAGATAAAGCTAAGACATCTCCATATAAATTTTACCAATATTGGATTAATGCTTCTGATGAAGATGCTGCCAATTATATTAGAATTTTTACATTAAAAACGAAAGAAGAGATTGAAGCTTTAGAAAAAGAACATGCTGAAGCTCCACACTTAAGAGTTTTACAAAAATCTTTAGGAGAAGACATTACAGTTAGAGTACATTCGGCAGCAGATTTAGATGCGGCAATCAGTGCCTCAGAAATTCTATTTTTAAAAGGAGACGCTGCAGTTGAAGGTTTAAAAAGTCTTTCCGAGCAAATTTTTGAAGATGTTTTTGAAGGAGTTCCACAAGCTGAAATTACTTTGGCTGAATTAGAAAGTGGTTTAGGCATCATTGATGTATTGTCTGCTAAAACTAGCTTTTTAAAATCTGGTGGAGAAGCAAGAAGAGCATTAAAAGAAAACTCTATTAGTGTAAACAAAGCAAAAGTTGGTGATGATAAAATCATTAATACAACAGATTTGATTAGTGGAAAATATATCTTATTGCAACGCGGAAAGAAAAACTACTTTATCGTAAAGGCTGTTTAATGAAACTCATACTCTCTATATTCATAACTATAATAGCAATTTCTGGAATTGCTCAAAACTCTAATAAAAAAAGAGTCTTGGTAATTCCTCCGAGTCGTTTTGAGTTTCTTTCGGAGTTTAAATTAGAAAAGATTGCTGAGAAGAATAAGATAAAGCCTTCTGAGGTTTTTTTAACTTACGAAAAAACGCTGTTAAACTCTTTTGAGACATACAAAGACAATAATTTTGAGTTCGTTGCTATTGACAATGCTGGAGCAAAAAAATACAAAGGAAAAATAAAATATAAAGCAGGGAAATTCAATGGAAAAAACTACAATTCTGTTGACTTAAACCGCTTTTCGGAAGAGGAGTTTGCTAAGTTTTTAGAACAATATCAAGCAGATTTTGTCATCTTTATTACTTGGTACGATATTCAAAAAGGAAGCTATTCAAGAAGCGGATTGAAAAAAGTAAAGTATGCTTCACATTATCTTGATTTTGATATTTACAACCTGTTTAAACAACAGGTTGTTGGTGTGGCAAAAGTTAAAGCAGAAGCTCCAGAACCAAACGATTTAGAAGCTTCTTTTTCATTATTAAGAGCAAAGGAAGTACAATTAGCTTATGCTAATTTTATTGGTAAAGTAATAGAACAACTCAACAAACCTATTGACTTAAAATAATGATGTCAGCAATTCGTTTACTTTTTCTTTTAATTTGGACATTATCGCTAATGTTTTTAGCACCATTAATGATCTTATTTACCTTTAACAGACAAGCGCCTTTATATGTTGCTCGAACATTATTTTCTAAAGGTTTGCTTTGGATTGCTGGAGCTGATTTAACCGTTTCGGGTGTTGAAAATGTACCTAAAGGAAAACCCGCTATTTATGTTGCCAACCACTGTTCTCATTTAGATATTGGTGTTTTATGTAGAGTTGCTCCTGTAAACCTTCATTTTATTGGTAAAAAAGAATTGGCTTGGGTCCCAATTGTTGGTTGGTACATGTTTATTGCTGGTCATATTTTTATTGATAGAAGAGACCGAAGGAAGGCTGTTACCAGTTTACGAGCTGCTGCACTAAAAATAAACCAAGGTAAAAATGTAATTATGTTCCCTGAAGGGACAAGAAGTAAAACTGGAGATTTAGGAGCTTTTAAATCTGGTGCTTTTCATTTAGCTTTAGATGCTAAAGTGGACATTATACCTATACATATTCTTGGCACATACAAAATGTGGCCAACACATAACAATACTATTACTCCTGGAAAGCTTAACGTTAAAATTGGCAAACCAATTGATACAAGCAAACACACTAAGAAAACTGTAAAAGAGTTGATGGCTGATACTAGAACTGCTGTTGAAGCGTTAGGAAAAGCCCATCCTTAATCCTTCCCAAAGGGAAGGAAAGCTTAAACTACTTTCTTTTCAAAAAATATTTCATTACCTCTGAAACAATCATAAGTCCTAATAAAGATGAAAGTGTGATTTGATGAAAATAATAATAGTATATATTTTCGATTCCATCATCAAAAAACATGACAACAAGAAAGACCCCACAAAGTATAGTTGTAATTCTTGATACTTTATTCCAAAAGCGTAAATTTTTCATACAATAAAACTAACTCTCACAATAGGCTCCTCCTTTGAAGGGGTTGGGAAAGCTCTTATAAGGGAATATTTCCGTGTTTCTTTTTAGGTAATTTATCTACCTTGTTTTCTAACATTTTAAATGCTGCAATTAGCTTTTCTCTTGTTTGAGATGGTTTAATTACCTCATCTACATAACCACGAGCAGCAGCGTTGTATGGATTAGCAAACATTTCAGCATATTCTGCTTCTTTTTCTTTCCATTTATCTTCTGGACTATCAGCTGCTGAAATCTCTCTTTTAAAAATAATTTCTGCTGCTCCTTTAGCTCCCATAACTGCAATTTCTGCACTTGGCCAAGCAAAATTCATATCTGCGCCAATGTGTTTAGAATTCATTACATCATAAGCTCCACCATAAGCTTTACGTGTAATAACAGTTACTCTTGGTACTGTTGCTTCACAAAAAGCATATAATAATTTAGCTCCATTACTAATAATTGCATTCCACTCTTGATCGGTACCAGGTAAAAATCCAGGAACATCTTCAAACACTAATAAAGGAATATTAAAAGCATCACAAAAACGAACAAAACGTGCTCCTTTCTGAGAAGATTTAATGTCTAAAACCCCCGCTAAAAATGCTGGCTGATTAGCAACAACACCAATTGATTTTCCCGCTAAACGAGCAAAACCAACAACAATGTTTTCAGCAAAATCTTTATGAATTTCATAAAAACTTCCCTCATCAATTGTTTGATCAATTACTTCTTTAATATCGTAAGGTTGGTTAGGGTTATCAGGAATAATTGTATTTAACTCTTCTCTATTTTCATCACCTTTTTCATAAGGAATAGAAGGCGCGTCTTCTTCGCAATTTTGAGGAATGTAAGAAAGCATGTTCTTAATTCCATTAATACACTCTATCTCGTTAGCATAAGTTAAATGAGTAACCCCCGATTTTGTTGAGTGAGCAGAAGCTCCTCCCAAATCTTCAGCACTTACCTCTTCGTGTGTTACTGTTTTTACAACATTTGGCCCTGTAACAAACATATATGATGTATTTTCTACCATCATAATAAAATCTGTTAATGCTGGAGAATAAACTGCTCCACCAGCACATGGTCCCATTATAGCAGAAAGTTGAGGAATAACTCCACTTGCTAACGTATTTTTATAAAAAATATCAGCATACCCTCCTAAACTCACTACACCCTCTTGAATACGTGCTCCACCAGAATCATTTAACCCAATAACAGGTGCTCCATTTTTCATGGCCATATCCATTACTTTACAAATTTTTTCAGCATGAGCCTCAGCTAATGATCCTCCTAAAACAGTAAAATCTTGAGAAAAAACATAAACTAATCTACCATTTATATTTCCATAACCAGTAACAACACCATCTCCTAAAAATTTAGTCTTTTCTAATCCAAAATTAGTTGAACGGTGTGTAACCAACATTCCCATCTCCTGAAAAGAACCATCATCCAATAAAAAATGAATACGCTCACGCGCTGTTAATTTCCCTTTTTTATGTTGAGATTCTATTCTCTTTTCTCCCCCACCTAATTTGGCTTCTTCTATTTTAGCGTCAAGCTGATTAAATTTTTCTTGCATAGTTCTCGTTTCTAATAGAGAGTAAAAATAAAAAAAATAGACTGCAATTAAGGATTTGAAATTGTAAATTAGCTCAATCAATAAAAGAAAGTAGTTAATGCAAGAGAACAACATACAAGAAAAACAGGAGGAGGAAATAAAAGAAGCGTTAAAATTTAATTTTTCAACTTTTTTTAAATCTTTAATCACCTACTTTACAAACCTTGTAAACATAAGAAATGAAGTAGATTATGAAGGTTCGGTTGAGGCTATTAGAAAAGACATAGATTTTAAAGGTGTTAATGTTTGGATTTTAGGCGCATCTATTGTTATTGCTTCTATTGGATTAAACGTAAACTCCACTGCTGTTGTAATTGGCGCCATGTTAGTTTCTCCTTTAATGGGACCAATTGTTGGTGTTGGCTTATCTGTTGGAATTAACGACTTTAAAATGCTTATTCAATCCTTAAAAAGTTTAGGTACTGCCGTTTTAATTAGTGTACTAATTTCAGCACTCTATTTTTCTCTTACTCCTTTTGGAGAGGTTCAATCTGAACTAATTGCCAGAACAAGACCAACCTTATTGGATGTAATGGTTGCTGTTTTTGGTGGTATAGCACTAATTGTTGCTAAAACGCAAAAAGGAACTGTTGCCAGTGCCATTTTTGGTGTTGCAATTGCAACAGCATTAATGCCGCCTTTGTGTACAGCAGGTTATGGTTTAGCCAATGGAAACTGGAGTTTCTTTTTAGGGGCTTTTTATCTGTTCTTAATTAATTCTGTTTTTATAGCATTATCTACTTGGTTAATAGTAAAATATTTAAAATTTCCTTTGGCAACTTACATGAATAAGGTGCGACAAAAAAAAGTGCAACGATACATT
>JAQXDJ010000086.1 GCA_029251425.1 Vicingaceae bacterium | reverse complement strand
AAGTTGTTAGAAAACGACTTACTAATTAATGAAAAGAAATATCGTTCAGCTATTTGTTTATCTTCAGTAGTTGGTTGTGTCTTTATCCAAGGATATTTAATCACCCAATTTAATTCACTTTTATTAATAGGAATTAGTTGGTTTTTTGAGAACTGGTTAATGAATTTTTCAGACTCATTATCTACAGTGTCAATTCTTTTATATTTAATTGAAGTATCTTTTTTAAACTTACTGAGTTTGATGCTTACAAAACAGTTTAAAAACCAATCAGCAAAAGATAAAAGCGGTTTTATCGTTTTAAAAAAGCTGTTTCTTTTTGAGAGAATTTGAGCAAAATTAAAAAGCAAAAATCCCTTAAAACCAGGAACAACTTCAGTCTTAAATTTAAATTTCTCAACAATGCTTTTGGTGGTTTCAGTCAATTCAAAAAACACCATTTTTTTATTGCTAAGCTGTAGCATTTTATAGAATAAAGGCATAGCAGCTAACTTCCCTTTTTCAGGATCTACCCACCAACAGCTGTTCCAAAAATAGGGGGTAGCGTTTGAATTTATTTTGCCTGGTAATATTCCGATATAACCAATAATGTTTTCGCTTTTATCTAAAGCTAAAATTAGAGCAACATCAGTTGACTTACTGTTCGGGTTGTTGTGTTGAGAAATTGCACGTTGAGGTGAAATAGGAATTATAGGACTGTTTTTGTAAAAATCAGAAGCGATAAAATCGAGTAATTCTCCTATGGTAATTTCTCTTAAAGTCATTTATCCAATTTTGGATTTAACAGCGGTTAAAATATCTCCAACATTCTTAAAGTTGATCATTTCATCCAACTCAAACGAAATGTCATACTTGTTTTCTATTGCCGCAATCAGCATAACATGGTTTAACGAATCCCAATTATTAATGTCTTGAGCAGAAGTTTCTGTAGTAATTTGAAGTGAAGCATTTTCTAACACTTCTCTAAAAATAAGATTAACATCAGCTATCAGTTTTTCCATTTGTTCTTATTTAAAATCTTTTCCTAACATCCATAAGATGTTAAACTCACAATATTTATTAAATCCCATCTTTTCGTAGATGGAAACTCCTTTGTTAGAAGCTTGTAATACAATATTAGTAATTCCTTTTTGATGAGCAGCATTAATGCAATGCTTGGTTACTGCACTGCCATATCCTTTTCTTCTGTGTTCGCCCAGGGTTGCAATCATGTATATCCCACAAACATTATCATCAAAATAAGCCAATCCTGTTGCTACAGGAATATCGTTTTCTAGGACCAAATGCAATTCTATATTGTTTTGAGAATATAAATTTTCAAAAATATTTTCTCGAATTTGATTACTAGTCATCAGTGTTGAATTGAGAATTGTTAACCAAGCATTTAATTCAATAATACTTTCAACAGTTTTAATAGTTGTGTTTGATGAGAGTTCAATTGCTAAAGGAGAATTTACTGTTAATCCCATTCCCGTCCAATGAAAAACAGGTCGCATTCCTTTTTTTGATAACTTTTTAGAAAGTTCAATTTCTAATTGACTATCTTCTACTAACCAAAAAGGTGGTGCTTGTTTAGTTTTGATGGCTGCTATATTCTGTTCTACAAAGTCGTCTATATTATTTTCAGAAAAAGAAGTGTTATAAATCATGTTGGGCCACAAACCATTGTCTGTTTTCATCCAAGAAATAGTAGAATCTTTAAAAGAACCAGTACCTAATGTTGAACCAATTTCATCATAAAAATCGTGTATATTTTCTTGAATCAACTCTCTCATGATAGTAATTCCTTTAATTGGTTTCTGTCAATTTTACCACTCGTTGTAATCGGGAATGAAGGGATTGTTATGATTTGTTGAGGTACCATATAGTTCGGTACTTTTTTAGAAATATCAATTTTAAGTTCCTCTATTGATCCTTTATAGTTTTCTAAGAATAAGAATAGTTGATTGGTGTTGTTGCTACTTTTTTTAGCTAACGCAACAACTTGTGTTAACTGTGTTAAATTTCTGCTATGATGCTCCAGTTCTCCCAATTCTACTCTGTATCCTTGTATTTGAACTTGATTGTCTAAACGTTCGCAATAAAAATAGTCACCTTCATTATCTGTATAAACAATGTCACCAGTTTTGTAGTAAGTTTTACCGTTTATGGCAATAAATGATTCCTCATTCTTAAGCTCATTCTTCCAATAGCCTGCTGTTATTTGATTGCCTGAAATACACAGTTCTCCTTTT
Organism: Vicingaceae bacterium; assembly: GCA_029251425.1. GTDB lineage: Bacteria > Bacteroidota > Bacteroidia > Flavobacteriales_E > Vicingaceae. The sequence continues at coordinate 4,419 of JAQXDJ010000086.1, read as the reverse complement.
TTATTTTCTGATAATAGAGAATTATTTTCATTAATAACAATTGCTTCAATTCCATCCATAGGTTTTCCAATAGCTACAATATTGTTATAGTGTTTTGGTAAATCTGAAGTGTAACTAAAACAATTAATAGTAGCTTCTGTAGGACCATAAACATTGTGAATTTCTGTACTTGGAGCACATTTTTTCCAATCGTTTACCAAGCTACTTTGCAAAGCTTCACCACCAAAACAAGTGTATTTTAAAAGAGGTAAGTTAATTTTTGGAAAATATGGTTTTAAGTAACTCAGTGTAGAAGGAGGCATTTTGACAAACGTTAACTCATGTTTCTTCATTAGTTTGTAAGCATATAAGTATTTAACTTCTTTAGGAGGAATAGTGTAAGCACAAGCCCCTAAAAATAAAGGTAGTGTATAGCAATGAGCCGAAGCATCAAACGATAAATCATATATCTGCAAAAATTTGTCTTTAGCATTAATTTCATATCCAATCTTAATAAACGAATGAATAAATGCGTCCAAATTTTTTAAATTAATCGGAACTCCTTTAGGTGTTCCTGTACTGCCAGAAGTGAATAGTATATATAATATGTTATTCTCGTCTTTGTTTTTATTTTCAATTGTAGCAAAGGCTGACAAACTGCTTGTTTCAATTATGTTGAAATTGGCTGAGTCAATAAGCTTAGCATCTTTTGTTGTTGGTGTTAAAATATGTTTCGCTTCAGCTTGTTTAAGGCTATTCTCGTTCCGATCTTTGGCATTAGCTGGGCTAACAGGAATAAAAATTAATCCGTTTAACCATAAAGCAATTATTGAAGCATAGGTTTCTATGCTGTCTGTAGTAATAACTCCAACAGTAGATTGTTGAGGGATTTCTTTTATAGCTTCAGATATTCCGGCAACTTTCTGAGATAAATCCGAATAAGTATAGAACTGCTCATTAATGTAAAAAGCATTCTCTTTACTATAAGTAGTAAGATTACTTAAGATTGTATCAAGAATAGATTGCTCCACTTTTGTGTTTAAAAAGTTAAATGTCTTTCGGTTTTCTCAGGATAAATATCAGCTGTAGTTACCAAAATTCCAGTTTCTTCAACTCCACCAAATTCTGGGTTTACTGCTGTTCCAAAAGATTTCATTGTAGGGGACAGTTTCATGTAAGTATTAATGAGAGGCGGGATTCTTTCTTCAAACTCTTTTAAGTATCCGTTTAATGCTTTTAAACCATCATCAAAGTTTTTACCTTCAAGTAATGCTTTAATATCAGATAGGTCAGCATCCATATCTATAGGATGTATTGCTGTAACCAAATCATCATTATCTGGGAAGTAACTATTCATAAAATAAAGTAGTGCATTTCTTGCATCAACATTATATGAAGTGTACATCGTTACTTTTCCAAAAAAGTATTTCATATTAGGATAGTTAACCATAATAGCTCCTAATCCATCCCATAAATTATCTAAAGCAAAAAGTCCTTTTCTAGATTTACCTGCTTGATAGTCTGGGTGAACCCAAGATCTTCCTAGCTCAATAGTATAGGGCAGGTAGTCTTTAATAAATTCATCTGAAAAATTGAAATAGTTTTTAGTGGAAAGTGCTATCTCATCACTATTCAATACCTTTTCACCATAAATAAATCGGTAGCCGCTAGATATAATTTGATTATCTCTATCGTAAACAATTAATTGATCGTAACAATTTTCTGAAGTATCAAAATCATCAATGTCAATTTCTTTACCAGTTCCGCCACCTGCTTCAGAAAAAGTTAACTCTCTTAAACGGGCAATTTCTCTAACAGTGTTTGGAGCGTTATGATAGTTTACTATGTAAATTTCGTTGTTAGCTTTGTTGGTATTTCTAACAAAAGTGTTCTCGTTCAATTCAAGCTCAATGGCTTTTATATTGTCTGATACAATGATTTCACTCATAAGTATAAAGGCTGATTAATTTGAATTGCAAATTACAATTATTAAATGAATTTTACTATTTGTTGGTGCCCATTTCGTGCACTTTATCCTGCATCCATTTACTCCATTCCTTGTCTGATTTTGAGTTATCAAAATGAGCCGCAGGAATTGGTTTTCCGAAAATGATATTTAGTGTTTTGTCTCTTTGTTTAAAAGATTCATCAGAAAGGTAAAGCATTTCTATATTAGCTTTTATTCCTACTGTTTTTCTGATGTTTGATAAACGATAAAAGAAGTTAGATAATTCTCCTTTAACATAAACAGGTACAATGGTTTTGTTGTGTTTTTTAGCTCTTGTAATAAATGTTTTTTTCCATTCTAAATCTGCTATTACACCGTTTGTTCTTCTGCTTACCATTCCGGCAGGAAAAACAAAAACAGCTCTATCAGAAGCAAACAATTCATCAACTTGTTTTAATGAATTTTTAGTGTTGCCACCATGTTTGTTTACACCTGTAAAAATTCCGTTTAGATTTTTTAGATTTAAGAGAATATCATTTACAATAAACTTAACATCTTTACGGTAAGGCTCAATAACTGTAACTAAAGCCATTGCATCCATTCCTCCTAAAGGGTGATTAGAAGCAAATATGAAACCTCCATCTTTCGGAATGTTTTCTAATCCAGAAACGGTTGTTTTTATGTTTAATCGTTTAATGAGTGCTGCACAAAATTCATAATCATAAATGTCTTTAAAATCATGTAAAATTTCGTTTACTTCCTCTTGGTGAGCAACACGTTTTAAATAATTGATTAAAAATTTAGGAAGCACCTTAAGTAGTTTAGGATTCTTATCCTTAATTACTTTTTCTATGTCAATGAATTTTTCTTTCAATTCTAATTTTTCTTATAATTTGTTGTGAGAACCATCACAAAATCCACCTTTAGATGAATGTTTACACCCACACCAAGCAACTTTTCTATCTTCTTCTAAAACAATAACTTCAGGACTAAATCCTTTACCTTTATGGGAACCATCGCAATACGGATCTTTACTACTTAGTCCGCAAGTACAGAAAGCGTATTTACCAGCTTTCATATCCATTACGTAAGGTTTCTTTTGTACTATTTTTGGTTCTGCCATATTTTCTTGAGTTTAAAGTTTGTAAAGTCGAAAGTCTGTAAAGTTAGTTGATAAGTTTATGCGGTTATAAGTTTATAAAAATAAATAAACTCGATCCTTCAATTATCAATTATCAATTATCAATTATTTTCCCATCTTTCATGGTTAATTTTCTGTCCGCCATATTTGCTAATTCATCATTGTGTGTTACAATAACAAAAGTCTGATTTAACTCATCTCTTAAGGTGAAAAAGAGTTGATGTAATTCTTTAGCGGAAGCAGAATCTAAATTACCTGAAGGTTCATCGGCTAAGATTACTGCAGGATTATTAATTAAAGCTCTACAAACGGCAACACGCTGTTGCTCTCCTCCAGAAAGTTCTGATGGTTTATGTGAAGCTCTTTCTGCTACGCCTAATTTAGCTAACAATTCCATTGCTTTTTTCTCGGCTTCAGCTTTTGATGTTTTATGAATAAAAGCAGGAATGCAAACATTTTCTAATGCAGTAAATTCTGGCAGCAGGTGGTGAAATTGAAAAACAAAACCAATGTTTTTGTTTCTAAATAATGATAAGTCTTTATCGTTTAATACTGAAGTATTTATTTCGTTAATGGCTATAGAACCTGTGTCAGGTAAATCTAAGGTTCCAATAATTTGTAGTAAGGTAGATTTTCCAGCTCCAGAAGCACCAACAATAGAAATCACTTCTCCTTTTTTTATGTCTATATCAACCCCTTGCAATACTTTTAAATCACCATAAGATTTGTGTATTTGTTCTGCTTTTATCATGTGCTAAAGTTACCATTCTTTGTTATATTGAGCTTGTTGAAATATAGATAAAGAATGAAAAATTCAATTTCCTTCTATAAGCTCAGGATGGTATTAAATTTACAAAAGCCAAATTATTAATATTTTGTTGAAAAGTAGCTATTGATTTCCCAATTAAAACTGTTACTTTTGATTGGAATTTTAGAAAATCATATAAAAATGAATATACACGAATATCAAGGAAAATCATTATTAAAAGGATTTGGAGTTGCAATTCAAGAAGGAATTGTTGCTGACACTCCTGAAGCTGCTGTTGAAGCTGCAAAACAATTAAATAAAGAGACTGGAACAGAGTGGTTTGTGTTAAAAGCGCAAATTCATGCTGGTGGTAGAGGTAAAGGAACAGTTACAGAAACTGGTTCTCACGGTGTTGTTTTAGCAAAAGGATTAGATAAGGTAGCTGATATTGCGAAAGGAATATTAGGTGGACATTTAGTTACTGCTCAAACTAGTGATACTGGAAAATTAGTAAGCAAAGTGTTAGTTGCACAAGATGTTTATTATCCTGGAGAAGCTGAAACTGAAGAGTTTTACATGTCTGTTTTATTAAATAGAGATACA
>JAQXDJ010000075.1 GCA_029251425.1 Vicingaceae bacterium | reverse complement strand
AACTCTTTAATTTTAGAAATGGCTTCTTCTAACCCATCAGAAAATTTTTGAAAATCCTCTTTGTATAAAAACAATTTATGTTTCTCAAAGAAAAACTTTTGGCTATCATTATTAAACCTTCTTTTACTTTCAGTAATTGTTAAATAGTAATCTTCAGCACGTGTTGCTTTTACATCAAAAAAGTAAGTTCTTTTACCAGCTCTAACTGCTTTAGAAAAAACTTCATCTTGTCTGTAATCATCCTGATTATTGTTTTCTTTTCCTTCCATCTTCCTTTCTATTTAAATTGTTTTGTTAAGAGTCTTACAAATCTGCCGATTTATTCTTAAAAAAACAAGTTGAACGACAAATTTAATAGTTACATCTATTTATTATCATCATTTAACTCTATAAACCCCTTTAACCCATCTGACATAAAGCTCTGTAAACCACCATCTTCATCATTATATATCAATAATGCTTCTATGTTTTTATTCTCTGATAATATTTCTTTGGCATCTTGTAATCCTACCACCATAAATACTGTGGCAAAGGCATCTGCAACACCACAATCGTTAGTAATTACAGTTGCACTTAATAAATTATGCTCTACCGGATAACCAGTTTTCGGATTAATAGTATGAGAATATTTCATCCCATCTTTCTCATAAAACTTTCTATAATTACCTGAAGTTGCTAAAGCTTTATTCTCTAAATTAACTATAGCTTCAATTTCACGTTCCTCAAGTCCTTCTATTGGTTTATCAATTCCTATACGCCACAAAGTGTCGTTAATATTAACACCTTTTGCTTTGAGTTCACCTCCAACTTCAACTAAATAATTATTGATTCCTTTTGAATCTAATAAACTAGCTAAAACATCTACAGAATACCCTTGAGCTACAGCATTAAAATCTAACATCATTCCCTTATTAGCCTTAACAGCAGAATTGTTTGTTAAACTTATTTGGTTAAAATCGACCAATTGCTTTAAACTATCAATTGTAGTACTATCTGTTGAGTGTAAATTTTCAAATCCAAACCCCCAAGCATTAACAATTGGAGCAATAGTTGGATCAAAAGCTCCCTCTGAAATTTGAAACACTTGTTTAGATATGTTAAACACGTCTTTAAATAATTGATCAACCTCTAAAATAGAATCCGCTTGATTGAACTTTGAAATAATAGACTTTTTTTGATAAGTAGATAGTGAATTATCAATTTCAATTAATGTAGAATCTATTGCTCGTTGGTAGTCAACTCCCGTTTCGCTTATATAAATAATGTTATAAGTTGTTCCTTGTGCATATCCATTAACAACCATTTTTTGTTTTTTAGGAGCAGAATCTCCACAACTTAAAAACGACAGAAATAAGACTGAGTAAAATATTTTTTTCATAGTCATACAAAAGTATTAAAGCATTTTTACAATTAATCAATCTATCATTTTTTATTAATACTTTTGTAGTATGATATTACCAATTGTAGCTTACGGAACACCCGTTTTAAGAGAAGAAACTGAAGAAATTGAAAAAGATTACCCAGATTTAGACATCTTAATTAAAGATATGTTTGAAACTATGTACGCTTCAAAAGGTGTTGGTTTAGCTGCTCCACAAATTGGAAGAGCAATCCGTTTATTTATTGTTGATGCTTCAGGTTTTAATGAAGATGATGAACATCCTGAGTTAGCAGATTTTAAACGTGTTTACATCAACCCTATTATTGTTGAGGAAACTGGTAAGGAATGGAAGTTTGAAGAAGGATGCTTAAGTATTCCTGGTATTAGAGAAGATGTTAGTCGAAAATCGGTTGTTACAATTGAGTACTATAACGAAAATTTTGAATTAGTTGAAGAAACAGTAGATGGAATTGCTGCACGTGTTGTTCAACATGAGTATGACCATATAGAGGCTACTTTATTTACCGATTTAATAAACCCATTAAGAAAAAGATTAATTAAAGGAAAATTAAATGATATCGCTAAAGGAAATGTAAAAGTAAATTACAGAATGAAATTTCCATTGGTTAAAGCAAAACATTAAAACACTATGAAAAAATTACTTTACATAATCATACCTACTATCATTTTAGCAAGTTGTTCTGGAGAACCAGACATTAAGATTGAAGATGCTAAAGAAGCTGAAGTTAATGCAAATACTTTTGAAGCTAGAGTTGCTGAAATTGATAAACATACTGCAATTCTATTTTCTGACAGTTTAAATTTCAACACAAAATCTGCTAATGATTTGTTAGCAGCCTATGAAGAATACATTAAGCACCACAGCTTTGAATCTGACTCGAAAGACATTCAGTTTAAAGCAGGTGAATTGGCAAAATCTTTAGGAAAGCCTCATATCGCAATAAAACATTTTAATGATTTATTAGAAAGAGCACCTGATCACGAAAAAGCGCCAATGGCTTTATTTTATAAAGCAATGACTATTGGTGATGATCTACATGAAGATGAGCAAGCAAAAATGTATTATCAAGAATTTATAGACAAATACCCTGATCATTCTTTTGCTGAAAGCGCTAAAGCTTCTATTGAACTACAAGGAAAATCTTTAAATGATATTGTAAAAGGATTTGAAGAAAAGAATTCTTAATTAAAAAGAACAACAAACTAAAAAAGCCTTTTGAAATTTCAAAAGGCTTTTTTATATTTTAAATCTAGCTTACTTTACCAACGTAATATCCTCTGGAGTAATTACAATTTTACGTTCTTTATACAACATTCCAGCAGCTCTTCTAAATGCTTTTTTACTTACCTGGAATTCTTTGTAAATTACTTCAGGAGCACTCTTATCTGAAAAATTAAGTTTACCACCTTCTTTTAATAAACGTTCAAATATTTTATTGGCTAACACTTCAACATCACTTAAACTAGAACTGTTTAAAGTAATATCCATCTTATCATCTTTACGCACACGCTGTAAAAATCCGCTCAACTTATCTCCTATTTCTATTTTCTGAAATACTTCGTTTTTAAACACCATACCATAGTGTTTATTATTTACAATAACCTTATACCCTATTTCAGTCTCTCCACTCACTAATAAATCAACCTGATCTCCAGCTTTTATTTCTACTTTATTTTGTCTGATAAAACGTCCCATTTTAGTAGTACCAACCAAACGGCTCGTTACTTTATCGAGGTATAGATACACTAAATATCGTTTACCTGCAGTAACTCTTAAAAATTGCTCAGAAAATGGAACCATTAAATCTTTTTCCATTCCCCAATCAAAGAAAGCTCCATATTGATTTACATCTAAACACTTTAAAAAAGCACATGTATTCAATTTTACTTTAGGGTCTAAAGTTGTTGCAATTGGTCTATCTTCAGAATCTGTATAAACAAAAACTTCAATCATATCCCCCAACTTTAAATCGGCTGGTATATACTTATTGGGCAATAGAATTTCTTCATGCTCTTCATTAATTAAATAAATTCCTTGTGGAGTTACTTTAGATGCTTCTAATTCTAAAATTTGACCTACTTCTTTCATGTTATTCCGTTTTGTTTTTGTGCTTAACATCATTGTTAAACATCTTCAATTTATTCCTATTATCCTCTATAAAAAACCAGCTCATTTTCTGTAGAAGCTTCTTTGTTATAGCAATATCCTGCTGTATCAAAAGCAACCAAATCTTCCGATTTTTCAATGTTATTTTTAATAATATATCCAGCCATCATACCTCTAGCCTTTTTAGCATAAACCATAACCGTTTTATATTGTCCACTACTAAAATCTTTAAATACTGGAGTAATAATCCTAGCATCTAACTTCTTTTTGTTTACCGATTTAAAATACTCATTAGAGGCAAGGTTTACAATTACATTTTCTTTCTGACCAGAAAGGTTGTTATTAATTTCATCTACAATTTTATCTCCCCAAAACTCATACAAGTTGTTCTTTCTTCCAACTTTCAGTTTCGTTCCCATTTCTAGTCGATAAGGATGAATTAAATCATAAGGTTTTAATAAACCATATAAGCCTGATAAAATCCTTAAATTGTTTTGAGCCGTTTCTTTTTCTTTTTTTGAAAATGAATTAGCATCTAAACCGGCATAAACTTCTCCATTAAATGTAAGTACTGCAGGTTTTACTTTTTGAGAATGATCAACATCCCACTCTCCATATCTATCAACATTAAGTTCAGCTAAAGCAGGACTCAATTTCATTAAAGCTCCTAACTTTTTAGGACTGTATTTTTTTAATGATTTAATTAACTTTTCTGCATCTTCAATAAACATTGGTAAAGTGCAGTTGTCTATATCCTGACCTTCTTCATTTAATTTTTTGGCGGGAGAAAGTAATGTTAACATATTCAGTAATTTTAAAGTTCAAATTTACCATTACATTATGACAACTTTCAATAAAGACTGGAAAAAAGAACTATCAGAAGAAGAATATCGTGTTATGCGCGAAAAAGGAACTGAAAGACCTTTTACAGGTGAATATAACATTCATAATGATAATGGTGTTTATAAATGTAAAGGATGTAATCAAGAATTGTTTTCATCTTCATCTAAATTTGATGCGGGTTGCGGTTGGCCTAGTTTTGATGAGGAAATTAAAGCTGGAAAAATTAAAGAGATTTCTGACAAAACTTTAGGCATGATTCGTACTGAAATTGTTTGTGCTAAGTGTGATTCTCACTTAGGTCATGTATTTAATGATGGTCCTACAGAAAGTGGTTTACGTTACTGTGTTAATTCTGTTAGTTTAGATTTTGATAAAAGTGATTAGAATCATAAAACTCTAATTCAAATATTATAAATTTACAATCCAGATTAAATAAACAATTATATGGATATATACGATGACTTAAAAAAGAAATATGACGCTATAGGGCAAGATGTAGATGTTCACTTAAGAGGATTATTACACGCTAAACCTATAACATATTGGGATTACATTCAAACCGATGCACTATTAGGTTTACAAACTCAAAGAACTACTCAGCCAGATGAAATGGTTTTTATTATGTATCATCAAATCAATGAATTATTATTTAAAATGATTCTTTGGGAAATTGAACAAGTTGCGGATAAAGACGAGCTTACTCCTGATTTTTTTGCTGAACGTTTAAATAGAATCAGTCGTTATTTTGATATGCTTTCTTCTTCATTTACAATTATGGGAGATGGTATGGAAGTAGAACAATACATGAAGTTTAGAGACACTTTAACTCCTGCTTCAGGTTTTCAGAGTGCACAATACAGAATGATTGAATTCGCTTCTACAGAGCTAATTAACTTAATAGATATTCGATTTAGAGCAACTATTGACCGAGACACTCCTTTTAGTCATGCATTTGATCATTTATATTGGCAAGCTGCAGGTAAAGACTACGTTACTGGTAAAAAATCTGCCTTACTATCTAATTTTGAGAATAGATATATGGAAGACTTTATCACTTTTATGAAGAAGTATAATACGGTTAATATTTGGAGTAAATTCAAATCTTTACCTATCGAATCTCAAGAAGATGTGACATTAATTAACGCTATGAGACATTATGATCATACCGTAAATGTTTTATGGGTAATGGCGCACCTAAATGCTGCTAAAAAATACTTAAACAGTGGTAAAGAATCTGCTGAAGCTACTGGAGGATCTGATTGGCAAAAATATATGCATCCAAAATATCAAAAAAGAGTTTTCTTCCCAGAATTATGGAGTGAAGATGAATTAGAGAATTGGGGAATAACTAATTTGGAAAATCATGAAATTGTAGAATCTGAATAAACAAATATTTGTTTTAAGAAAACTAAAAAA
>JAQXDJ010000009.1 GCA_029251425.1 Vicingaceae bacterium | reverse complement strand
GAATCATAACAGGTCTGTGGTCCTCATTATCACTACCTTTATAAGTTAATTCAAAACGTTCTGGTAAGTTGTAATCTACCTGAATAGTTCCCAATTGCCATTTTCTACCAATAGCATCTTTAACCATAAAGTCTAGCTTAGGACCATAAAAGGCTGCTTCACCAGTTTCTACAACAGTATTTAGTCCTTTAGCAGCAGCAGTATTTATAATTGCTTGTTCCGCTTTGTCCCAATTTTCATCAGAACCGATGTATTTTTCTTTGTTTTCAGGATCTCTTAAGGAGATTTGTGCAGTGAACTCTTCAAAACCTAATGCTTTAAATACATAAAGTACCAAGTCAATTACTTTCATAAATTCTTCTTCTACCTGGTCTGGTCGGCAGAATAGGTGAGCATCATCTTGAGTAAATCCTCTTACACGCGTTAAACCGTGTAATTCTCCACTTTGTTCGTAACGGTAAACCGTTCCAAACTCAGCATACCTAACGGGTAAATCTTTGTAAGATTTTGGTGATGATTTGTAAATTTCACAGTGGTGAGGACAGTTCATTGGTTTCAATAAAAACTCTTCACCTTCGTGTGGAGTTAATATTGGTTGAAAAGAGTCTTCACCATATTTTTCATAGTGTCCAGAACAAACATATAATTCTTTACTTCCTATGTGAGGAGTAATTACTGGAACATAACCTGCTTTTATTTGTGCTTGCTTTAAGAAATTTTCTAAACGTTCTCTTAGCATTGCTCCATTAGGAAGCCATAAAGGTAAACCTTGACCAACACGTTGAGAGAACGTGAAAAGCTCTAATTCTTTACCTAGCTTTCTATGATCACGTTGTTTTGCCTCTTCTAATAACTGTAAATATTCAGTTAACATTTTTTTTTTTTTAAAACTAATTCCATAAACACGAACTAATTGATTTTTAGTTTGATCTGCACGCCAGTAAGCACCAGCAACGCTCATTACTTTAAATGCTTTAACTATTCCAGTATTTGGAATGTGTCCACCTCTACATAAATCTGTAAAATCTGAATGATCACAGAAAGTAATTTCTCCATCATTTAAGTTTTCAATTAACTCAACTTTATATTCATTTCCTTCTTCAGTGTATTTTGCTAAAGCATCTGCTTTAGAAATATCACGTAAGTTAAAGTCTGCTTTTTCACGAGCTAACTCTAAAAACTTATCTTCAATTTTCTTAAAATCGGCTTCATGTATTGTTTCTTCACCAGAATCAACATCATAATAAAAACCATTTTCAATAGCAGGACCAATAGTTAATTTAATCCCAGGGTATAATTTTTCTAAGGCTTGCGCCATAATGTGTGCAGAAGAGTGCCAAAAAGCTTTTTTTCCTTCATCATCGTTAAATGTAAATAACATTACATCAGCATCGGTGGTAATAGGGGTAGTTACTTCAACAGTTTGTCCATTTACTTTTGCTGAAATTACGTTTCTAGCGAATCCTTCGCTAATACTTTTTGCTACGTCCATTGCAGTAGAACCTTTTGCTAGCTCTTTTACTGCACCATCGGGTAATGTTATTTTTATCATTTTATCTTAAATTTAAGAAGGGCAAAGTTAATGGAAATAATGGGGAATGAAGAATTATGAATTGTGAATTTTAAGCTCATTAATAACAATACTTTGTTTAAAATGTTTTTTGAGTAAACTATTTGATTTTTGTATCATTGTTAAGAATATGGAAAAGAAAATTGTAAATTATCTTACGGATAATAAAGTGCTCACCATAGCAACATCGGTTAACAATAAGCCTTATTGTGCCAATTGTTTTTATGTGTTTGATGAAGCAGATAAAACCCTTATTTTTTATCAGATGAAAACACCAGACACATTTCTGAAGCAATAGCAAATAATAATGTTGCTGGTAGTATTCAAAATGGAGTAACAACAGTTGCTAAAATACAAGGAATACAATTTCTTGGTGAGTTTATTAATCCTACAGAAGAGCAACAAAAGCATTTCTATAAATCCTATTACGCTAAATTTCCTTTTGCAAAAGTAAAACCTGCTCCAATTTGGGGAATACAAATTAATTGGCTTAAAATGACCGATAATACTTTAGGTTTTGGTAAAAAGTTGAAGTGGGAGAGGTAGTTTTCGTTTTGTTGAAACCAAATGTACTGTAATCAGCCAACATAATGAAATATAGAGATTGTTGTAGTATCTTATTTAAAGTAGTTACTTAAGTGCTTGTCTTTATCAAAGTCAACAAGTAATTGAATGATGAAGTCGTCAGGTTTGTTTTTCAGAAGCTCTTTAACTTCTTTTTGCCCTTTGATTTTATTTCCATTTAAGAGAAGTGCATGTGCTCTATTATATTTATTTGCTTGTTTATTCTTGTTTGATTTAGCTAATCGATTATCATAGATTTCTATGGCTTTTTTGTATTTTTCTTTAGCTTTAACAGGTTGTCCAGTGTAATCGTAGAGCATTCCTAAACTTGTTGCTAACTCTGCTAAGTCAGGTTTTGCAATCAATCCTTTTTCTGCTGATTTTATTGCATTTTCAAAGTCTTTTTGGGAAAGATATACTGATACTTTGTTGCCGTATGCAACGTGATAATTGCTGTCAATATCGGTTGCTTGATCTAATAAAATTAACGCACTATCTGGATTATCTAAAATCATGTTAACTGCTCGATTATTAAGTTCGGTGGCTTTTTTGTCATAATGGGAGTTTGATTGAGAATTGCAAGAAACTGCCAAGAAAGTCAAGAATACTATTACGTTAATTTTTCTCAAATTTTATATGTTAAATGTACTACAACGTCTTTCTATGTCACGTTTTAATGTGATATAAAACAATTGTCAAACGAAGTTAGTGTTTTTCT
>JAQXDJ010000068.1 GCA_029251425.1 Vicingaceae bacterium | reverse complement strand
GTTTGCAACATCACTGAACATATCCATTTGAGTGTTGTTGTGTAAGACACTTAAGGTTCTTGTTGACAATAGACTATAAAACAGAATTCCGATAAAATAGGCCAAGCTTAACGCTTGACTTTCCTTATTCTTACGAATACTTCCTATCAAAACAAAAATACTAACACTTAAGATCACAAGCGGATTTAATTCGTATGGAATTAAGAACACTGATGTGTTGACCAAATTTTGAAAACCTAAAAGAAGATAAATTGCTATGACAACAAGAACTATTTTAAGTTCATTTCCCATTTATTTATTCCCAAGTACTTCATCAATATAGTCAAATGTTGATAGGATAACTGGCTTCCCATCCACCACAGCAACATCATGTTCGAAATGAGCGGACGGAAGATTATCTCCTGTTAAAATAGTCCAGCCATCATCTAATTGATTAATTTTTTCTGTACCCATATTAATCATAGGTTCAATAGCAATTGTTAAGCCATTTTGAATTTTTTTACCTCTTCCCCTTTTTCCATAATTAGGTACTTGAGGATCTTCATGCATTGTTCTACCAATACCGTGACCTACAAGTTCTCTCACAACTCCATACCCATGACTTTCGGCATGATTTTGAATTGCATAACCTATATCACTAATTCTGTTACCAACTTTAGTTGCTTCAATCCCTAAATAAAGAGATTCCTTTGTGACTTTAAGTAGTTTTTTAATTTCTGGCGCAACGTCACCTACTTCAAAAGTATAGGCGTGATCCCCATAGAAACCGTTTAGAATAGCTCCACAATCTACAGAAACAATGTCTCCATCCTCATAAGGTTTATTTGAAGGAATTCCGTGCACAATTTCTGCATTCGGTGAAATACAAAGTGTATTTGGAAAATCATATAAACCTAAAAAGCCAGGTATTGCACCCAAGTCGCGAATATGCTCTTCTGCTAGTTTATCCAACTGAAGGCCAGTAACACCAGGTGTAATCAATTTTGCTACTTCACCTAAAGTTTTTGACACAACTATTGCTGCTTGCTTCATCAACTCAATTTCTTCTTCTGTTTTATATATAATCATTCCTTACAAATTGTAATTAAAAATCAAAACCTCATAAGTCAAAATGACGAATGAGGTTTTGAATATATTTTATATCGCTATTATTAAGCTAATACTTTTTTTACTAAGTCCGCAGCCTCTTGTAATAAAACAGCTGAATGCACATCCAATCCTGATTCATCAATCAACACTTTTGCTTCCTCAGCGTTAGTCCCTTGTAATCTAACAATAATTGGAACTGGAATAGATCCCATGTTCTTATATGCGTCAACTACACCTTGAGCCACTCTGTCACATCTTACAATTCCACCAAAGATATTTACTAAAATAGCTTCAACGTTTTCATCTTGTAAAATTAATCTAAAAGCTTTTTCAACTCTTTCGGCATCAGCAGTACCACCAACATCTAAGAAGTTAGCTGGGTTACCACCAGACAACTTAATAATATCCATAGTTGCCATTGCTAAACCAGCACCATTAACCATACACCCAACGTTACCGTCCAAGTTTACATAGTTAAGTCCAGCTTCATCAGCTTCAACTTCCATTGGATCTTCTTCAGATTTATCACGCATTTCAGCATAATCCTTATGTCTGTATAGTGCATTGGCATCTAAAGTTACTTTAGAATCAACAGCAATAATTTTATCATCAGAAGTTTTTAAAACTGGGTTAATTTCGAACATTGCTGCGTCACAACCATCATAAGCTGCGTATAAAGAATATACAAATTTCACCATTCCTTTATGAGCAGCTCCTGTTAATCCCAAGTTAAAAGCAATTCTTCTCGCCTGAAAACCTTGTAAACCAACTCTTGGGTCAATCTCTTCTTTGAAGATTAAGTGTGGAGTTTCTTCAGCAACTGTTTCAATATCCATTCCACCTTCAGTAGAATACATAATTGTATTTCTTTCGTTAGCTCTATCTAATAAAACTGACATATAAAACTCAGAAGGTTCAGAAGCTCCTGGATAATATACATCCTCAGCAATTAAAACCTTATTTACTTTTTTTCCTTGATCTGATGTTTGAGCCGTTACTAAGTGACCACCTAAAATTCCAGATACAACACCTTCAACTTTATCGATTCCTTTAGCCAAAACAACACCATGCGACCCTGTTTCTGTTACGGTTCCTTTACCTCTACCACCAGCGTGAATTTGTGCTTTAACCACGAACCACTCAGTTCCAGTTGATGCATTTAATTCTTTTGCTTTTGCTACTGCTTCTGAAGCAGAATCAACAACAACACCTCTTTGAATTGCAACTCCAAAGCTTTCTAAAATTGACTTTCCTTGATATTCGTGTAAATTCATTTGAATTTTATTATGTTAGTTATTTGACTATTTTGAATTGTACAATTAATGTTTATCTCTGAATTAACCAGGTAAAGACAAAATTAGTTTTGCTTTTTTATCAACTGTCTATCTATTATTTTGTGAAAGACGTTTAAGATACC
>JAQXDJ010000046.1 GCA_029251425.1 Vicingaceae bacterium | reverse complement strand
CCAACAACTCTCCATTTCTATCATAAATCAAGCCCCTTGCTGGGTATTGAGTTATTTCTCGCATTACATTACTGTCAGAATCAAGCTTATACTTATCATCTAATACTTGTACTGTAAATAACCTAGCGATAAAAAGAACTCCTATAACCAAAAAAATTAGTCCAACAATAAATTTTCTGTTGGATAAATTCATGATTTTGTGGAAGATTTATAATTAAATAACTGAACTAGCATCACCAATATTAAAGTAAAAAAAGCACTTGCCAACACTCTTCCTAGCGTATAAAAAAACTGTGTTAGTTTGAAAGACTCAACATAAAACAAAAACAAATGATGCAACAATATTAAAACAGTTGCATAAAACAAATACCATGTCAATCCCATATCCTGAACATTAGGCTTAGTATTAAATTCATACCCCCCACGAGGAGAAACCATTTTTAATAAATAATACCTACAAAATGCTACAAAAACAGTTGCTGAAGTATGCATCCCTAAAGTACTTGTAAATGCATCTATGGCAATTCCTAACACAAAACCTAAAACCAACACCATCCAATTGGGTGTTTCAAAAGGTAAAGACAAAATAAATACTACATATAAAAATGGAACTACATAGCCTCCAAACTCTATATTATTGAATATCAATCCTTGCGCAAGAACTAATAATATAAAACTAATACTATATTTTATTACATCTCTAATCATAACTAATTAGCATTGTTTAATGCTTCTAATTCTTTTTGCTCATTTTTCATCCATGATTTTACAATAAAGACATGCGACAAACTTTTATAATCGACAGAAAGCTCAACATTAATGTTGTAAAAATTATTTCCTTCAGGCAAATCAAAATCAACAACCTTTCCTATCATAATTCCCTCTGGATAAACCATAGAATAACCTGTTGTAATAATTTCATCGCCAACATTTAACTTTACATGGTTGGGAATATCTTTTAGTTGAGCTAAACGATAATCACCCAACTCCCAAACCAAAGAACCAATATATCCAGACTTTTTAATTTTAGCACTAACTGCGTTTTTTTCATGCAAAACAGACATTACTGAACAAAAATTTTCGGATACATTTTTAACCGTACCTATCACTCCTTTTGGAGAAACAACCCCCATACCTGCTTCAATTCCATTTAAAGAACCCTTATCTATTGTAATGTAATTCTCTCGTTTATTGGTTGTGCTATTTACAGCTTTTGCAGATGTGTAAACATATTTTTGAGCATAAATAGTATCATTAATTTCTACAACTATTCCGTTAATTTTAGAGAATGTACCTATTTGTGTAGATTGTAATCTTGCATTTTGCTCAGCTAAGTCAGCATTTACTTCCTTTAAATCAAAATAATCGTTTACATTATTAATTGTAGAATAAAGATTTCCAATCAGAAAATTGGATGAATTAAATACTCTAGAATTTTGATAATTATTATTTTGCACCAATAGCACAAAAGAGATAAACAATAAAAAAACGAATAAGAATACGAAGGAATTTTTAGTTAAAAACCGTATTAAATTCTTCATTACTCAAACTCCTTTATTTAGTTTTTCATTAAAAATGGAAACTTACTTACATTTTTAAGTGCCATCCCTGTTCCTCTTGCTACACATCTCAATGGATCCTCAGCAATATGAACTGGTAATTTAGTTTTTGCAGAAACTCTTCTATCTAACCCTCTTAACATTGAACCACCTCCGGCTAAATACAATCCTGTTTTATAAATATCCGCAGATAATTCTGGAGGAGTCATTTCTAAAGCACTTAAAACAGCATCTTCAATTTTAGCAATCGATTTATCTAAAGCATGTGCGATTTCAGAATAAGAAACTACAATTTCTTTTGGTGTTCCAGTCATTAAATCTCTACCCTGAACAGCATAATCTTCCGGTGGATTTTCTAATTCAGTTACCGCAGATCCACACTCAATTTTAATTTGCTCAGCAGAACGCTCACCGATTAAAAGGTTGTGCTGCCTTCTCATATACTCTACAATATCATTAGTAAAATCATCACCAGCAACACGAATAGATTTATCACAAACAATTCCTCCTAAAGCAATTACTGCAATCTCTGAAGTACCACCTCCTATATCAATAATCATATTACCCATAGGCTCTAACACATCAATACCAATACCAATAGCAGCAGCCATAGGCTCATGTATTAAATAAACTTCTTTACCACCAGCATGCTCAGCAGAATCTTTTACCGCTCTTTTCTCTACCTCTGTAATTCCTGAAGGAATACAAATTACCATTTTCATAGATGGGGTAATTAAAGGTTTCTTCTCACTCATCATCGCAATCATACCTCTAATCATGTGTTCTGCAGCATTAAAATCTGCAATAACACCATCTTTTAAAGGTCTAATTGTTTTAATATCCTCATGCGTTTTACCGTGCATTTGCATGGCTTTTTTTCCCACAGCAATAATTTCGCCAGTCATCCTGTCCTTCGCAACAATTGAAGGCTGATCCACAACAACTTTATCGTTATGAATAATTAGCGTATTTGCTGTACCTAAATCTATTGCTATGTCTTGAGTAAAAAAACTAAATAATCCCATTTATTTAATTGTTATTGGTGTTTTATGAATTACGTAAATGTACCTCTTAAAGTTCCACACCTAAATGTTTCTCATTAAATTGATGAACATTAATTTGTTAATGAAACGAGTTATTCTTTAATGTCTAAAATGACGAATTCCTGTCATTACCATTGCCAAATCATTTGCATCGCAATAATCAATTGACAGTTGATCTTTTATTGATCCACCTGGCTGAACAACTGCAGAAATACCAGCATTTTTAGCAATCTCTACACAATCAGGAAAAGGAAAAAATGCATCTGAAGCCATAACAGCTCCATTTAAATCAAAACCAAATGCTTTTGCTTTTACAATTGCTTGATTTAAAGCATCTACCCTTGATGTTTGACCAGTTCCGCTTGCCAACAATTGCTCTCCTTTTGCAAAAACAATAGTATTTGATTTTGTGTGCTTCACTAATTTATTTGCAAACTCTAAATCATTTACTTCTTCAACTGTTGGTGCTTTTTTAGTAATCGTTGTAAAATCGTTTGCATTAGCAGTCTTCGCATCTTTATCTTGTTCTAAAACACCATTTAAAATAGTTCTAAATTGTTTTTTTGAAGTTTCTACTTCTTTCTGAACAAGAATAACTCTGTTCTTTTTTTCTTTTAAAACTGTTAATGCTTCAGCATCATAACCTGGAGCAATAACCACTTCGCAAAATAGCTTGTTTATTTCTGAAGCAGTTGCTAAATCAATCGTTTTATTAGTAATTAAAACTCCTCCAAATGCAGAAACTGGATCACCAGCTAAAGCATCTTTCCATGCCTCCAACAGGGTATCACGAGAAGCTAACCCACAAGCATTATTGTGTTTTAACACAGCAAAGGTTGGTTTATCTGGAAATTCAGCAATTAAATTTACAGCAGAATCAACATCTAACAGATTATTGTAAGATAATTCTTTTCCATGCAATTTATCAAACATTGCATCTAAATCACCATAAAAAGTTCCTTCTTGATGTGGGTTTTCTCCATATCTTAATGATCGTGATTCTGTAATACTTTGTTTAAAGAATTTTTCTTCATCGTTATTAAACCAATTAAAAATTGCAGTATCATAATGTGACGAAACATTAAAAGCAGATTTTGCTAAATACTTTCTGTCCTCCAAGTCTGTTGAACCATTTTTCTCATTCAACAAATTCAGTGTGTAATCATACTGATCCCTTGAAGAGACAATTAATACATCTTTAAAGTTTTTTGCTGCAGCTCTAATTAAAGAAATTCCACCAATATCAATTTTCTCAATAATATCTTGCTCGGCAGCTCCTGAAGCAACAGTATCCTCAAAAGGATATAAATCAACTATTACTAAATCAATTTCCGGAATTTCAAACTCATCTAGCTGAGCAACATCACTATCTAATTCTCTTCTACTTAAAATTCCGCCAAAAATTTTAGGGTGCAATGTCTTTACTCTTCCTCCTAAAATTGACGGATAAGAAGTTAACTCTTCTACCGGAGTAACAGGAGCACCTAAATCTTCAATAAAACTTTGTGTCCCTCCTGTCGAATACATTGTTACGCCCAACTCGTTTAAGCGTTTAATAATCGGTTCTAAATTGTCTTTATGAAAAACTGAAATAAGTGCGTTTTTAATCTTTTTTTGAGCCATTTTTTTAGGTTGTGAGATTATAAATTTAGTATTGATTTTAAGGGTACAATTTTACGTCTTTTTAAAGCCTTAAACAATTCCGAAACAGCCTATTTTAGGCTTTGTTAATAAGTGTTTGATTTTGTTTATAAAGTAAGAATTGAGCAATGGATTTTGAGTGATGAGAAAAATTGTATTTTCGCAACATGATAATATACAATGTAACAGTAAACATAGAAGCAAGCATTCATTCAGATTGGCTAAAATGGATGAAGGAAGTACACATTCCAGAAGTAATGGAAACTGGTTATTTTTTAGAAAACAGGTTTGCAAAAGTACTATCGACTCAAGAAGATGAAATGGGCCACACATACTCTATTCAATACCTTTGTCATTCAATGGAAGATTTGGAAGAATATCAAGAAAAATGTTCTGCACCACTACAAGAAGCACATGGGAAAAGATACCAAGGGAAATTTGTTGCTTTTAGAACTTTATTGGAGATTGTTTAAGAGCTCCCTAAATATTTAATTAAGGAGTAAATAAGAGCATATATAGCAAACAAAAGCAACCCTATAGACCTAACCCAACTAACAACACTGCTTATTGAAACCTTTTCAAAAGGATTCCTATACCTATCTAAAACCATCATAGTTCCAAATATTGTTATCAAAACAGAAACAAAAATTTCAATCAACCTTTATTTTTTTAAACTTTTTCAACTAAAAAAACTCTCTCCCCCGAATCATTAAAAGGACCTTCAATTAAATCACCTCCCTTATCCAGCAATTGAATACGAACTGTATTTTCTGGATTTTTCAATCCTTCAATTTTATAAGCTGCCCATTTATTCAATAAAAATTCTGTTTCATTAATGGTAACTTTTACTTTATTCCCAGCTTCAGAAATAGCGGTATTCACCAAGTAAAAATCTAAAACTACTTCCTCAGTTTTTGATTGAGGCATAAAATAAAACAAGTGAGGTTGTTTCATATCAAACAATGACTCCACCCCTCCTAATAGAGCATTTTTTAACACACTTCCTTTATTTGTTTTTATGCTAATTCCGTTTTTATCTGTTAAAAAAGCCAGAAAAACATTATTTCCATACATTAACTCTACATTAAAAACATCAGCAGAAAACTGGCTCAATGCAAAATTGTTTGCCAAATAAGCAATTGAATAGCCTTTTACGCCTTCTACAGAAAAACTTAAATGATTTTCGCCTTGCTCAAACTGTTTTGTGTTTAAAACGATAGTTGCTTCCGGGTTGTTTTCTGCTTTAATTTCAGTTAATGTAATTCCATTTTTTTCGAGCACTACAACTTCCTCATCAACAACTGGTTCAACAATTTTTACCTCACCTTTTGGAATTACAACTTCTGCAGCAGCAGAATCTGCCAATAAATTTTCATCTAACTGCCCTGAAACATCAGAGCCACATGAAAAAAAAAGAACAGAAATAATACATAATGCTGTTAATAATGAGATTGCTTCATGCCTCGCAATGACGTTACTAAATTTCATTATGCAAAGTTTAAAATGATTTGATTTTTCTCAACTGTTTCTCCTTTGTTTACAGCAATGTTTTTTATCACACCATCAGTTGGCGATTTTATTACATTCTCCATTTTCATTGCTTCTAAAATTAACAACGTGTCTCCTTTAGCTACTTCCTGACCAACCTCTACCGAAATTTCTAAAACCAACCCTGGCATTGGAGCTTTTAAATCAGAAACTTTAGCAGCAGCCATCGTATCCATACCTAAACTATGTAATAACTCATCGTATTTATCTTTAGCATTAAAAAGGTATTTAATTCCATCTACTTTAATCAAAAAAGATTTTTCTGCAGCCTTCACTTCCAACACCTCTAAATTATAAGAATGATCATCCTTAATAACACTATAAGAATTATCTTTAATCTTGATAACATCCCAGTCAAAATTATCGCCATTTAACAATCCTGAATTACCTGATTTATATAAATCAACTTTAAATTCTTTTTTGTCGGCACCAACTATTTTTAATTCGCTCATATTTTCAATAATTTCTTCAAAAATACGATTTTTGTGGCATGCAATTAAATTTTAAAAAAGTAGGAGAAGGCGAACCACTAGTTATTTTACACGGGCTATTTGGCTCTTTAGATAATTGGATGACATTAGCGAAAAAACTAGGGGAACATTTTGAGGTTTTTATTGTTGATGCTCGTAATCATGGACAATCACCACACAGCGATGATTTTAATTATGACGTGATGGCCGATGATTTGTATGAGTTTTTATTACAAAACAACATTGTTGACCCTATTATTTTAGGACACTCAATGGGAGGAAAAACTGCCATGCAATTTGCCATGAATTACCCCAATAAATTAGAAAAGTTAATTGTTGCAGATATAGCTCCAAAAACCTACCCAGTTCATCATACCACAATTATTGAAGGAATGCTTTCTTTAGATTTTAACGAGATAAATACTCGAAAAAAAGCAGATGAACAACTAGAGAAATACATAGCTGATGTTTCTACCAGACAATTTTTATTAAAAAACCTTTACTGGATAGAAAAAGAAAAACTCGCTTGGCGATTTAACCTTAAAACAATAGATGAAAAAATTGAGATAATTGGTAGAGGATTAGAAAATATTTCAACTTTTGATAAACCAACCTTATTTATCCGAGGAGAAAAATCTAACTACATCACTGAAAAAGATTACGATCCTATCAGAAAAATATTCATTAATACAGAAATTGAATCTCTAAATTCTGGACATTGGGTTCATGCTGAAAAACCTGTTGAGTTCTTACAGTTATTAAACTCTTTCCTTTTAATCGATTAAACATAGTAAATCTTCAATAAAATTCTTGCAACGCTACTGAGTTAAACAACGTTCTACTTGCGTTAAGAAGTATGCTTTATTATTACGTTTTTCGTAACATATTTTGTATTATTGTCGTAACCTTATCACTATAACTAATTTATGTTGATGAATTTTAGGAAGTTTCTTTTACTTACAACACTATTTTGCGCATTTGCTATTAATAGTTTTGCTGCTGATTTTTATTGGGTTGGAAGCAATGGTGACTGGCACAATTCTGCACACTGGTCAAACATTTCAGGAGGTAATGGTGGCTTTGGCATTCCTTCAGAAAATGATAATATTTTCTTTGATAAGAATTCATCCAATTCAATCATTACTATTTCAGCTAACGTTTCTGTTAGAAATTTTATTATAGAGGAAATCATTTCTGGGTTAACAATAAAATCAAACACTAATACGGAAATTGATATTTATGGTAAAATTGATATTAAAGGAACTTTCACTAATAATATTTACTCCAACATTAATTTCAAGTCCAATCAAAACAATTCAATCAACTTAAATTTTGGTTGGTACAGATGGAATTCTGATTTTACTTTTGATGGAACCGGAACTTACACCTTCACTAGCCCCCTTCAATCTCACAACAATAAAGTAACGCTTAAAAAGGGAACCCTTGATTTAAAAGGGAATGATATTTTGTGTTCTGAGTTTATTTCAAACTCTTCAGAAAAAAGAAAATTAATTTCTGATCGATCTACAATTCTAGCTTACAACTTCTGGAAAACAAATAAACAGAAATTTAATTACAATTTTTCTCAAACAACAATTTATGTACTTTCATCACTCCCAAGTGCAATTAATAAAGATGGTGACAACTACACAATTAAACAATCTGCAAAAGGACCAAATGACAAAACAATTAATGCAGCAAGTGTTGGAAATGACACGGTATCTTGTGGAAATACTTGTGACGGGGAGCTAACTGTTAACTTTACCACTACTTGTGCTACTGGATTTGTAGATTGGCTTCCTGGTGCTGGAGATACCTACACTGGAGAGTGTGGTGCATGTGCCATTGCTGGACCAAACGGATCAAACACAATTTCTAACCTTTGTCCGGGTATTTATACCGCAGTAATTACTAATAACTGTGATGGGGATATTACTGCTCCACAAGCAGAAGTAAGTGGACACCCATCGATTGTGCCCTTATTACAAAACTCAACATCTCCACAATGTAATGGTGATTGTGATGGATCAACAAACATAATAGTTACAGGAGCACCTTATGCTGATTTCACTTACTTATGGTTAAATCAAGGTCCTAACGACACGCTTCAATCTCTATCAAATTTATGTGCAGGACCTTATGATGTAGAAGTAAATGATGGCTACGGATGTATTGATACCTTCAACTTTATTGTTACTGAACCTGACAGTATGTACGCAAATGTAACCGTAATAGATCCTTTATGTTTTGGAGAATGCTCTGGGTCTGCAACTTCTAACCCAGCAGGAGGTACTGCACCATTCTCTTTTTCTTGGACTCCAGCTACTGGAAATCCTGCTGTAGATACACTCCCAACTTTTAACAATTTATGTAACGGAGTTGCATACACTGTTAATGTTACTGATGCAAGCGGATGTACTAATGATACAACTATTACTCCTGTTGAACCTCCTCAAATGCAAATTGACACCACCATACAAGACGTAAGTTGTGGTGGTTTAGCTGATGGAAGTATAACTGTTACTGTTCTAAGTGGAGGTGTTGCTCCATACAACCATAGCTGGAGTACTGGTCAAACAGACTTAAATTCTGCGTCTTCAACAATAAATACATTAATTGCTGGAAATTATTCTGATACAATTACAGATGCTAACGGATGTGATACTGTTTTAACATTTACAATTACAGAACCAGTAACAATAACAACAACTACCAACCCTACTGATATTTCATGTTTTGGGCTTTGTGATGGTACTGCAAAAACAACCGTAAGTGGTGGCACACCAATCTACACTTATGTTTGGGCTTCAATACCTGGAGGACAACCATTTAACGGACAAGGAACAGACTCTATCTTCAACTTGTGTGCAGGTCAATATTTTGTAAC
Organism: Vicingaceae bacterium; assembly: GCA_029251425.1. Lineage (GTDB taxonomy): Bacteria > Bacteroidota > Bacteroidia > Flavobacteriales_E > Vicingaceae. The sequence goes on along the minus strand of JAQXDJ010000046.1, from coordinate 12,975 downwards.
AATTACAGATGCTAATACTTGTTCTGTATCTGATACCGTTACAATTACTGAACCTCCTGTTATTGTTCCAAATGCAAGTTCAACAGATATAACTTGTCCTGGTTTTGACGATGGAACAGCTACAGCAAATCCAACAGGAGGGACTGGGAACCCTGCCATTGACTTTACTTACAATTGGTCACCAGTACCTGCATGTTATCTAGGTGGAACAAACACACAATCTATTAATAGTTTATGTGCAGGTGAATATGTTGTTACAATTACGGATTCGGCTGGCTGTACAATTATGGACACTGTAAATATAGCTGAACCACCAGCACTAAATTTAGTGATGAACTCTACAGATGAAACTTGTTTTAATGCTTGTGATGCTGGAGCTGGAGTTACAGCTACTGGAGGAACTGGAAGCCCAGCTATTGATTTTACCTATTTATGGACTTCAATACCTGGAGGGCAGGTAACAACTGGACAAGGAACAGACTCTATCTTCAACTTATGTGCTGGAACATACACTGTAATTGTTACCGATTCTGTAGGGTGTACAGCCAACAACAATGTCGTTATTACACCATTAACAACCATTAACGGAAACCTTATTTCATCTAGTTTAACCTGTAATGGTATTTGTAATGGTACTGCTACTGTTTCTCCAACTGGGGGCACTGCTCCATACACTGTGTCATGGGATGGTGGAGCTCCAATAAACATACCTGCAGCAGGTTCAAACACTATTAATACACTTTGTGCAGGAGCTCATACAGCATTAATTACAGATGATAATGGATGTACTTTACCTCTTAATTTTAATCTTACTGAACCACCATTGTTAACCACCTCTAGTGTTAAAAATGATGTTTCTTGTTTTGGATTATGTGATGGAGATGCAACAACAACTCCTGCTGGTGGGACTCCTCCATACTCAACTTCATGGGACATGATTCCTACTGGAGCAGGGTTTCCAAACGCGAATAACCCTATTAATACTTTATGTGCAGGTTTATATTTTGTAACTGTTACTGATGACTCTTTATGTACCGTAACTGATACTGTCGAAATTTTTGAGCCATTAGAAATTTTTCCAAATGCTACTTCAACAGATATTAGTTGTAATGGTTTAACTGATGGTACAGCAACATCTCTTCCTGCTGGAGGTTCTCCTGGTTATACCTTTAGTTGGTCTGGACCTGGAGCCTTTTCATCAAACTCACAGTCTATCAATTCATTGGTTGCTGGAGAATATATTGTAACTGTAACTGACACAAATGGATGTTCGGCTATGGACACTGTGAACATCCTTGATCCTCCAGTTTTAACTGTTAGTGCTGCTGCAACTGCTGCTAGTTGTGGTGCCGTTTGTGATGGAACTGCATTTGCAACAGTAAATGGTGGAACTCCAGGGTTTTCTTTTGTATGGACAGGTCCTAGTGGGCCAATTAATGGAAATCCTGCAACAGGTTTATGTGTTGGAATTTATACGGTTACAGTAACTGACACAAATGGATGTACAACTCAAGATACAACTGAAATTTTACCTTTAATTCAAATTACAATTAATCCAACAATTATTGGCATTAGCTGTAATGGAAATTGTGATGGAACTGCTACTGTTTTCCCTGTTGGAGGAACAATCCCTTACACATACTTATGGGATGCCCCACCAACAAATACAAACCCTACAGTAACTGGATTATGTCCAGGGTTTATTTCTGTTACAGTTACAGATGCAATTGGATGTTCAGTTACCGATTCTGTTGAAATGCCTGTTGATCCAAGCGTTTTACAAACAGGAGCAACAATCTTACAACAAATCAGTTGTGCTGGAGCTTGTGATGCTCAAGTAACACACTCACCTACTGGAGGAACTCCTCCTTATAGCTCTGTTTGGACATTGCCATTTGGAAATGACACAAATAACGTTTGCCCTACATCAGCAATAATAACTGTTACTGACAACAACAATTGCGTGCAATCTGACACTCTAGCAATTAATGAACCTCCAGCAATTATCCCGAATGATGTTGTTACGGATGTTTTATGTAACGGAGATTTAACAGGAGCTATTACACTAAATCCTACTGGAGGAGCTGGCGGAGAAACTTATGTGTGGGTTCCAAATGTAAGCAATACAAATAGTGCTACAGGATTAGGTGCTGGAATCTATCAAATTACTGTTACTGATGCTAATGGTTGTTCTATTCTTGTAACAGACACTGTTAATGAACCACCAGTATTAAGTGCGATTCCGGTTGGTGTAGATATTTCATGTTTTGGTTTGTGTGATGGGATGGCAACTGTAATTGTAAATGGAGGAATGCCAGGATATACCTATAGTTGGGCGCCAAACGGACAAGTTTCAGACACTCTTTTTAACCTTTGTGCACCAAACCTAACAAACTCCGTTACTGTTACTGATGCTAATGGATGTATTACCTCTCAAACAATTACAATTAATGAGCCTACTGATTTAGTTGCAAATGTTACTGGCACTCCTTTAGCTTGTGATGGTACTTGTATAGGAACTGCACTTTCAACCCCTTCTGGAGGAACTCCTGGTTATACTTTTCAATGGTCAGCCAATGCTGCACCAAATGTTTTAACAAATTCTGACATTTCTAACCTGTGTTTAGGAACTTATTTAGTAACTGTTACTGATGCTAGTGGCTGCACAGACACATCATCATATACTGTTGCAGCCCCACCTGCCTTAAGTGTTTCATTAGACAGTACAAATATTACTTGTAATGGATACAATAACGGAACGGCTACTGCCACTGTTAATGGAGGTACGGCTCCTTTTGTATTTTCTTGGGTAGGAGGAAATGCTCCTGCAACTGATACTAATTTTATTGACAATCTCCAACCTGGGACTTATACTGTTACTGTAACTGATGCAAATAACTGTGTATTTGTTGGGTCAGTAAATATTCTCGAACCAAACCCAATTGATGACAATGAAGTTGTTGTAAATGCTAATTGTAATGTTAATGATGGTTCAATTACAATGTTCCCTTCTGGAGGAACTCCACCCTATACACACTCATGGAATACAGGATCTTCAAATAATCCTTTACAAAATTTAAGTGCTGGCTTTTATTCAGATACAATCACTGATGCCTTAGGGTGTACTGCTGTTTTCACAATTCCTATTACAAATCCTGCAGGTCCATCTGGTGTTACACCTACTGTTAATGATGCAACTTGTTTTGGCACATGCGATGGCTCTTTAAATGTTATTGTGATTGGTGGAGCTGCTCCATTTAATTACGCTTGGACTTCCACCCCTGCTGTTGGGCCTTACCCAAATGATAGTACAATAAATAATTTATGTGCAGGAACTTATAACCTTACACTTACAGAAGTTAACACAGGATGTATTTTAGCCGAAACAATTGTTGTTGGACAAGCTGATAGTATTTCTGAAAATTCAACTTTTACAGATGTTTCATGTAACGGAACTTGTGATGGAACAGCAAGTGTTACTCCAACAGGAGGAACTGCTCCCTACACCTTTTTATGGTCAACTGGAGCAACTGCCTCATCTGTATCAGGTTTATGTGCTGGTCCAGCAAGTGTAACAATAACTGATTTTAACAACTGTACTAAAATCGTGAATTTCACAATTGGAACTCCTATTGCTTTAACTGCAACTACATCTGTTACTGCTACAACTTGTAATGGAACTTGTGATGGAACAGCTACTGCAAACCCTGCTGGAGGAACTGGTCCATACAGTTTCCAATGGAATGATCCAGCTGCCCAAACAAATCAAACAGCTACAGGATTGTGTCCAGGAACGTTTAATGTAATTATTACTGATAATAACGGTTGCTCTATTACAGAAACAGTTACAGTTATTGATGCTACTCCTATTCTAGCAAATGAAGCTACAACAAACTCAACCTGTGGAAATGCAGACGGCACCGCAAGTGTTTGTGCTGTTTCAGGAGGGACTGGACCTTACACTTTTGACTGGACAACATTAGGAAATGTAAACGTATGTAATGTTGCTGGTTTAGCTGCTGGAACTTACCCAGTTATAATTACTGATGCAGGAGGGTGTTCTGAAACATTCTTAATCACAATTAGTGATTTAAACGGTCCAGTAGTAACTGTGAACTCAATAAACGCTACCTGTAATGGAGTTTGTGATGGAACTGCAACTGCTTCAGCAACTGGAACACCAAACTTTAGTTATTTATGGCAAACAGGAGGACAAGTTACTCCAAGTATTACTGGATTATGTGCTGGAAATTATTCTGTTGAAGTAACAGATGGGAATGGTTGCATTACTACTGAACCTGTTGTAATCACAGACAATACAGCAATTACAGCTACAGTTTCAACTACTGAACCAACTTGTAATGGAGATTGTGATGGTACTGCTTTAATAACACCAAATGGAGGAATTCCACCATACAGCTATAGTTGGACTGGAGGAAATGCTGCAGGACAAACTATTAATGCTGTTGGAGGGTTATGTGCTGGCAATTACACCGCAACAATAACAGATGCTTTAGGGTGTTCATTCATTCAAAATGTAACCATTAATGAACCAAATTTATTAAGTGTTTCAACTTCTGGAGTGGCAGCAAATTGTAACGGATCTTGTGATGGACAAGCAACTTCTACTCCTTTAGGTGGAACTGCACCATACACTTTCTCTTGGTCTAACGGAAATACAACTCAAAACATTACTGCATTATGTGCTGGAAGTTATACCGTTACAGTAACTGATGCGAATGGTTGTTCAGCAACTTCAATAGTAACAATAGGAGATGGGATTTTAATTACAGCTACAGCAACACAAAACGATGCAAACTGTGGCTTATGTGATGGAGACATTACAGTTACACCAGGAGGCGGATCTGGTGCTCCCTATACTTTCCTATGGTCTCCAGGAGGAGAAACTACAGCAGCTATAACAAACTTATGTCCCGGAGCATATAGTGTTGACATTACTGACAACGCAGGATGTTCTCAAACATTTAATTACTTAATTAACAATGCTAACGGACCAACCCTTACCACTCAAGGGATTGATGTTACTTGTTTTGGAGATTGTGATGGATTAGCTTTTACAACAGTAAATGCAGGTAATGCTCCATATATTTTCCAATGGGATGACCCTGTACCTTCAGCAAATGATTCTGCCGTAGCACTATGTGCTGGGCTCTACAATATTGTTGTTCAAGATGCAGTGGGTTGTATAACAGTAGATTCTGTTACAATTAATCAACCTACAGAAATTCTTGCTAACGCAGTATTTACAGCGCCAACCTGTAATGGTGTTTGTGATGGAACTGCAACTGTTAGCCCTACTAATGGAATTGGACCTTACACTGTTTCTTGGGATGGAGCACCACCTATTGCAATTGCAATAGGTACATCAAATACAATTACTGGATTATGTGCTGGTCCTCATACCGCGTTAATTACTGATGCTAATAACTGTTCAATTACTGAAGACATCATTTTAACTGATCCAACAATTATTTCAATAACTGCAAGCGCAACATCTGTTTCTTGTAATGGAGATTGTGATGGAACTGCAATTGCTAATGCAAGTGGTGGAGCTCCAGGGTATTCTTACTCTTGGAATACTTCTCCTGTTCAAAACAATTCTTTAATTGGCGGTTTATGTCCTGGCAACTACACTGTTACAGTTACAGACAACAACGGATGTACAAATACAGAAAGTGTAACTGTAATTGATCCCCCAGTATTAACAACATCATCAACACCAACTTTAGCTTCATGTAATGGTGTTTGTGATGCAAGCATCACAACTACTCCTGCAGGTGGATCTGCACCATACAGATATGTTTGGAGCAACGGAGATACTACACAAACAATTAATGGTTTATGTGTAGGCATTTATAGTGTAATTATTATAGATGCAAACAACTGTTCAGTTAATGACACAGTAACTATCACTGATCCTTTATTATTAGATGCTGGGCTATCTCAAACAGACCCTACTTGTGGAGTTTGTGATGGAATTATTACTTCAACGCCAGTTGGAGGAACTGGACCTTACAATTTTGTTTGGACTGATCCTTTAAACCCAGCGCCACCAATCCAATCAGATTTAGGAGTTGCTACTTCTTCAATTGTTGGGTTATGTGCTGCTACTTATGATTTAGAAGTAACAGATTTAGGAACAGGATGTATTTCAACCTATAACATCATCTTAAATAGCGCTAACGGGCCTACCTTAGCTCTAACTGCTACTGACGAAACCTGTACCACGGCTTGTGATGGAACAGCTACTGCTACTCCAACTGGAGGAACTACTCCATTTACTTATAGCTGGACTCCTACTGGACCTCCAACTATTACTAACCAAACTGCAACAAACTTATGTGTTGGACTTTACACCTCAACAGTTACTGATTCTGCAGGATGTATAACTAGCGATACTATTTCTATAAACACTTCAAATTTAGACTTAACCATAACAAGTGTAGTCCCTGAAACGTGCTTTGGTGATTGTGATGGAAGTGCAACTGTTTCAGCAACTGGTGGAACTCCTACCTATACATTCTTATGGGATGCAAACGCAGCAAACCAAGCTACTCCTCAAGCTTTAAATTTATGTGTTGGAAGTTATACTGTAACAGTAACGGATGCTGCTAACTGTAGCAATGCTATTAGTACAAACATTACTGGGCCTGACGTTTTAACTGCTACAGCCACTATAAATGTACCTTTAAGCTGTTTTGGAAATTGTGACGGTGCTGTAATTGCTAATGTACTTGGAGGAACTCCAAACTATACCTATTTATGGGATGATCCATTAGCACAAACAACACAAATTGCAACAGGATTATGTGCAGGAAGTTATACAGTAATTGTAACTGACGACAATGGTTGTTCGGCTACAAGTACAATTACACTAACTGATCCTACACCAATATTAGCAAATGAAACATTAACTACACCTGCCTGTGGAGTTTGTGATGGTTCTATTACAATAAACCCAACAGGAGGAACAGGACCTTACTCTTTCTTATGGACTACACCAACTGCACCAATATTAACACAACCAGTTACTGCTAGTATTACAAACCTTTGTGCTGGAGCATACTCTGTATCTATTACTGATGCATTAGGTTGTTCAACTACAGTTAATTTCCCATTAAGTAATACTAACGCTCCAATTCCATCACTAACTTCAACACCACCTTCTTGTAATGGAGATTGTGATGGATCAATTACATCAAACACAACAGGAGGAACTCTTCCTTACAACTATTTCTGGAATCCAAATGGAGCAATCACACCAGATATTACTGGATTATGTGCCGGACTATACACTGTAAATGTAACAGATGCAGCAGGTTGTATAGGAGTGGCAATTGACAGCTTAATTGAACCTGATGTACTACAAGCTAATTTAACAGGAACAAACATTAATTGTAATGGAGTATGTGATGGAACGGCATCAACAAATGTAATTGGAGGAACTTCACCTTACACATATACATGGTCACCAAGCACAGCTATTGATAGCTCAATAACAGGTTTATGTACCGGCACCCATATAGTAACTGTTACAGATATAAATGGATGTAATGTTTCTGATAGTATTGATATTATTGAGCCAACGTTAATAACAGCAACTTCAATTCAAATTGATGCGGGATGTTCTTCAACTTGTGATGGAGAAGCCACAGTAACTGCAGCTGATGGAACTGGACCTTACACATTCCAATGGAACGGTAATACAACTCCAGGACAATCAAACACACAAACCACTTTATGTTTTGGTGTAAATACAGTAGAAGTTTTTGATCAAAATGGTTGTAGTATTATTCATACCATTAACATTGGTGCAGCAGATACAGTTTTAGCTGATGCTGGAGTTGATACTACTATTTGTATTGGAGATGTTGCTAACTTAAACGGAGTAGCAACTGGAGCAAGTATTACTAATGTAGAATGGTTTTCACTTCCAGGTATGATTTCTATTGGAACTACAGATTCAATAACAACAACACCATCATCAACTGGAGTATTCTGCTTTGTTTATCAAGTTACAGGTGCTTGTGTTGTTTCAGATACAGTATGTATAACTGTTGAAGAATTACCAACAGCAGATGCCGGTCCAGATGAAAATATTTTTGAAGGACAAAGTACCATATTAAATGCTACTGGCGGAGCGACTTATACTTGGAGTCCAGTAACAGGATTAAGCGATACTACTATTTTTAATCCAGAAGCTTCACCTGAAGAAACAACAACTTATTTTGTTACAGTTACTTCACCTAATGGGTGTACAGCTATAGATAGTGTTACAATTACTGTTTTACCAACCATTAATTTCCCTGATGGTATTTCACCAAATGGAGATGGTAAAAATGATGTTTGGATTATTGATTTTATTGAAGAGTACCCAGACAATGTTGTAGAAATTTATAACCGTTGGGGTGAACTTTTATTTCATGCAGATGGCTACCAACAAGATTGGGATGGAACTTATGAAGGAAAAGAATTACCAATTGGAACTTACTATTATATTATTGATTTAAATGACGAATCTGTTAAACCTTTTACTGGACCATTAACCATTTTAAGGTAAGCTAGCACAATGAAAAAAATACTTATCATATCGTTTTTAATCATTTCTGGAAATCAATTGTTTTCTCAACAATTGCCTCATTTTAGTCAGTACTTTTTAAATGATTATTTAATTAATCCAGCTGTTGCCGGAAGTAGAGATTATTTTGAAGGAACTTCTACTCATAGATACCAATGGGAAGGAGTTACAGATGCACCAAGAACTTATACCCTAAGTGTAAATGGCCCTACAAAAAACAGAAAGATGGGGTTTGGAGGTTATATTTTTACCGATCATGTTGGGCCAACAAGAAGAACAGGAATTAGTATGTCTTATGCTTACCATGTTAAAATAAACGAATCATTAAAATTAGGATTAGGACTAAATGCTGGTCTATTACAATTTATGGTGGATGGTTCTAAAATTACTTTGCGAGACCAAGATGATGACATTATTACGGGAGCAGTACAATCAGAATTAAAACCCGATGCAGGTTTTGGATTGTATCTTTATCATAAAAAATTCTTTTTCGGATTTTCTGCACCACAACTACTAAACTCAAAAGTTAATTTTGTTGATGAAGGTTTAAACCCAACAGGAACTTTACCTGCTCACTTTTTTGTGAGTGCTGGATATAAATTTCATGTTAGTGAAGATTTTACCATTGAGCCAATGCTTTTTGCAAAATACATAGAACCCGTTCCATTACAAATTGAAGGAACTATAAAAGCAACTTATAAAAACAAATTTTGGTTAGCAGGAACATATCGAGATAAAGATGCCATAACTGCTTCTGTTGGGTTCTTTATGAATAATAGTTTTACAGTTGCTTATGCACACGATTTTACTACTACCAACCTTAAAAACTATTCTAATGGTTCGCACGAGCTAATGGTGGGTGTTCGTTTTTACCGAAGAACAAGTAAAGAAAAGGCTGAGCCTAAGATTAAATAACTTATATTATGAAAATATTCTACGTATTTATATCTCTGTTCTTTTTTTCATGCAGTAAAAGTTGTATAGAATGTGATTGTTATAAAAAAACCGAAAAAGTTCATAACGAAGAATTTTGTGACTATTTTGAACAAGACCCTTTTGCTGCAGAACGCGGGCTAATGTCCGGAGGTGAATACGATGAATGCAATTGTTATTATAAATAAGCATTACTATCACAATTAAAAGAAAGCCCTTACTTGCACTCCTCCAGTATGTATTACTGGAGATTCTTCAGATTTTCTTCCATTATAATTTAAACTTAACTGCATGTGTTTAGAAATATTTTGCTGGTAAGTTAATTCCCAAGTCATATTTGCCCCTTCCTGCAACCCTTCTAATATTTCATAATCTAAAGAAGGATTTCCGCTAGATTTATATATGTTATTAATAAAATTAAACCCTGCTCTAAAACTCCCTTTACTCGCTCTATTCAATCTCATTTCTAAACCTGCTTTTTGAGCTATTAATTCTTCTCCACCCCAAAGCGAATCATTTACTTTTTCTTTATAATTATAAAGAATACTTATCCTAAACTTTGTATTCGGCTGAACGGTAAATTTAGGCTCTGCTTCAATCATGTCTATATCAAAATTCTTAGCATTAAAAAAAGCAGAATTACTCGATTTTTCTCCGTTAGAAGTCAGTAAATTAATACTATAAACCCTAGTAATGTTCCATCTCGATTTTATAGCCCTAACAATTGTTTTTCGAGATTCAATACCATTGGTTAACAAAGAGCGATCTCTATTATCTTGAAACGTAAATTGTGTACCAAACTTTGTTCCTGTTCTGTTAAAATAAATGGTATTTAAAAACCCTAAGTTCAGTGTAACTAAACTCGTATCAGAAATATTCCCAATAAAAGGATTAAAGTAATCGAGTTTATCATCCACTTTCCTACTTATCCTATAATTGGTTCTATTAGAAAAACGAGAAACCATTTTTTTAATTCCTTTTTCATTCGCCCATTTGGTTTCTGGTCTTAAAAATAACCCTTGGTTAAACTGATTAGTAAATACTCTCACAAAATCATTAGTTGGTGTAAAAATCTTAATAAACGTTGCCTGATCTTGAAATGCCGCAATATCAAACTCATCTAAATCCTTTACTCCGTTTCCATTCAAATCTCCAATGTAAGCATGTGTTCCTTGTCCAGGTTGTACCTCAACAAACAAAAACTCTTTCTTTACTTCTAAACCTGATCCAACCTCATAATAAGTATTCGAAGTAATCGCACTTTTCAAGAATTTAGCTACATACTCCACTCTTGCTAAAACATTTTCTTCAGGTGCTTGAGTAACAGCAGTTGGCGTAATAATTTCTAAGTTTCTGTAAGTAATCTTTGTTCTAAATTGATGGTTTCTATTTTTTAGTAAACCCAATGAAAAAGAGATGTCTTCAGCAAGAGTTGCTGCGTTAAATTGATTCAAAAGAGGAGTATTGTCTTCCCTTTGCTTGTATTCAATTTCAAATTTATTTATAGTTGTATCAGCATTCCGTACAAAAGCATTTAATATTCTAAATTCAAAACTACTTGCTTGTAAAGAATCTGTTTGGTCATTCACAAAAAACTTGTTTTGCTCGGTTTCTTCACCAACTCCAAAAACAGCAAACCCAACTTGCTTAGAAAGCTCTCCTTTATGCCTAACAAACGCTGTATTATTAATTCCTTGAGTGGTTAAAAAACTTCCATCCCCTTTAAAAAGAAATCCTTTTAAATTATACATTGCAGACAAACCATTCCTTAAACCATCGTACTCTCCTTCGTTTCTTAAAACACCAACATCATATTGTAAATTTGCTTTATTGTTTTTTTCAAAACCTAAATAAGCGTTAAAAATATTTTGATCAGAATTAAACACAACATTATTAATGTTCCAATCTCTTGTAAATTCAACAGTTCTAAATCGCTCAATGGATTCAAAATACTGTTCAACAAATTCGTAACCCGTCCCCACTTTAAACTTCCATGGCACATCATCTCCAGATAATTTTATTTTATGCTGGGTATTCACTTTTAAGGCATAACCTATATTATCATCGCTATCCTTATCAGAAAAAGTATTCACATCATTATTGGAAATACCACCTTCCCACGAAACAAAAGACTCTTTATTAAAAGAATATTGTCCGCCAAAAGTTGCCATCTGTTTAGTTTTAGGTGTTACTAATAAAACAACAGGTTCATATTCTCCTTGCCTAACACCTCCAACAGGTTCAATCCATTCGTAAACCTTACCATTTGCAATGCTTTGTATTTGAATATAATCACCTCCATTCGGTCCTAAATATGAAAACCCTAGCTGGAACTTTGCACTATCTGGATTGGTTGAATAAACATAAACAGGACTATAACCCAAAGTATCAATTTCTTTATACAGCACATTATTTTCAGAAAATTCTACTTCACTCACATTAGGAACAATTGCTTGTTGTAAGCTATCTCCAATATCAGATAATAATAATTTTTCTGTATCAGTTAAATCTTGTTGTAAAGGCTGGTTTCGTGAGTCTTGTTCAGAATAAACATTAAAGTTTAATTGTAGCTTTTTAGATACATAATTATTGCCAAAATGCATTAATGAACGAGAATAATTTCTGTCAGAATATTGAAATTCAGCAACAATTCTAGAATCTTTAGTAATTAAACGATTGGTTGTAAAGGTTAATTCAGCTGTGTTATAATCTATTACGTAATCAAATTCATTCCCTCTTTTCATCAAACGCCCATCAATGTAAATTTCCTCTGTTCCTGATAAGATAATAATAAAAGCCTCATTTTCTGCACCAGTTAATCGGTAAGGACCTTGATTCCCTTCTATCCCTTGAATTTTATTTCTCGAAAACTTACCTTTTGAAATTGCAGCACTCACAGTTGGAGTCATCGTATTGAACTCATTTTTCTTACTTGTTTTCATTTGCATTTCAAAACTCCCCCCTTTCACTTTTTTATTAAAGTTCATGAAATAACTTTCCGGCCGCTCCAAATAGTAATCACCTGCAGTTAACTTCCAATTATCACTAAACAACTGAATAAACACTCGGTCAAACTCTTGTAATTGTTGAGTGTTTCCTTCTGCTTGTATAGGAATGTTATCGTCAGAAATACTGGCTAAAATGCCAACATTTTCACTCACCTTACCCGAAAGCTGTAAATTTAAACTCGAATTAACCGATAAATCTTGATTATTTCCAAACATTACTCCCCTGGAAATACTACCGCTTTTATTTAGCCCGTTTAAATAAAAAATATCTTCTCCTCCTCCTGAATATTCAAACAAAAACGGATTTTTTTGAAGCTCATCCCCTACACTATTAATTTCTTTGTGAGCATAAGGCTTATCAAACGACATCGGAAATGTTCGGTAAGTCATTTCAATGGTTTGACCTTTCAAACTATTATCTTTTAGTATAAAAAT
>JAQXDJ010000117.1 GCA_029251425.1 Vicingaceae bacterium | reverse complement strand
CTAAAGAATCTATTCCTCGGTATATTGCTTGATTTGGCACAAAGACAAAAGTACGTCATTGCGAGGCACGAAGCAATCTTATTCTATTTTATCACTATTGATAGACTCTTTTTGACATAACACTCAAAGCCTTTTAACAACATATCCTTTAAAATTAACCTTTCTCTTCGAGATTGCTTCGTCCCTCGCAATGACGTAACCATTTAATTTCACAAGAATTTGTAGGCATAAAAAAAGCCCAATCAAATGATTGGGCTCTATAAATATTTTGTATAAACTTCTTAATTAGAAATTTTATCCGTCTTTTTTGTAGAGTAGTTAAGCTTTAAAGCATTTACTTTTCTAAGTGCCTGCTTTACATCTGTAACTATTCCCATTTTCGTTTTAGAATCAACCTTTAACGACCAAGTAATCATGTTTCTTTCCGCTTCATTTCTAGCTTCTTTTTCCATTTCAACAAACAATGGAATATCATCAACTGTTTTAAAAGCATCGTTCAACTGAATTCTTGGAGCCGTACCAAACTGACTTTGTAAGTTTCTAACTGGTTTACCAATGTATAGGTATGCTACCAAACTCTTCTTTTCTAGCTTATCTACCTCTGTAGCTTTAGGAGTAACGTTTTCTACTTTTAAAGTAGTTTCTCTCATTACAGTGGTTACCATAAAAAAGAATAACAACATAAATACAATATCAGGTAATGATGCTGTATTTACCGCTGGTTGTCCTTTTTTTCCTTTTTTTCTAAATTTTGACATTATTCAGCTCCTCCCACTTTTTTAGGTTCTGCCTCAGAAATACGTTGAGGATAAAACTTTTTTACTGCTTTCATCTTCATCTCCATAGCATCCGAAGAACCTGATTTTTGGACTAGTTCAGTATATGGCTTATTAAATTTTTGCTGTGCAAACTCATTTCTCAACTCATTGTATGCTGCTACTAGTTCATTCTGAACTTTAATATACATCTCATAAGAAGTTCCATTATCATTTTGCAACGATATAATTTGTTTTGAAACTGGCACAACACCCAACCCTTCAATTTCAGTATCCTTAAATTCTGGCATGTTTGGATTTCCTTGCTCTGAAGCTATAAAAGTTTTTGCTTTTTCTCGTAGTTCAGTAATTTGCATGTATTCTCCCTCAACCAAAAGTTGATCGTTAGCATTTACTAAAATTTCAAAAATATTACGTTGCTTAACTTTATCTTGATCTTCTGGAAGCTCATCAATTGGTGGTGGTAATTTTCTAATTAACCCCGTATCAGTATCCATAGTAGTAGTTACCAAGAAAAAAATCAAAAGTAAGAAAGCAATATCCGCCATCGAACCAGCATTTATTTCCGATATTTCTCTTCTTCCCATATTTTTTATTTAAACATTTTAGATACTTCTGCAAAAACAATAGATCCTATTGCTACAGCGCCTAAAATATAGAATGCAATTAATCCTCCCTCTGACAATTGTGATGTTCCAGCATCAGCTAAAATCTCACCATCTATATTAGAATGAACCTCATCGCTAGACATTACATAAGAAACTGCACAAATAACAACTAATACAACCACTCCAATTAAAGCACTTTTCGCTTTTTTAGGGTTTGTTGCCATTCCCAATAAAGAGAATCCTAATGTTGCAACTACAGCAATTCCAATTAACGCATAACACCAAGTTATTAGCAATCCTTCGCTAACAACATCAAAAGCAAAAAGTAAGCTTAACAATGCTGAAAGTCCTAATAAGGCTCCTAATATGATGCTAAATAATTTATTATTATCGCTCATAGTTATTATTTATTTGTGATTTCGTTTTTAATTAACATATCAATTAAAGAAATAGAAGCATTTTCCATATCGTTAACGATACTATCTACTTTAGCTACAATATAGTTAAAGAAAATTTGTAAGATAATTGCTACAATTAATCCAAATACTGTTGTTAATAAGGCTACTTTAATACCTACAGCAACTACTTG
>JAQXDJ010000453.1 GCA_029251425.1 Vicingaceae bacterium | reverse complement strand
AATTATTGGTTTTACAGATGTTGGAATGGCTTGGAATGGTTTGGATCCATGGGGGAAACAAAATACAATAGACGAAACTGTTTATGAAGATGGCTCTTTTAATCCGGCAGAGGGTAGATATTCTATTTCATTTACTGTTTCAAAAGAAATAGATCCGATTGTAGCGGGGTATGGTTTTGGACTAAGATCTACATTGTTGGGTTATTTTGTCCGTTTGGATTGGGCTTGGGGAATAGAAAATGGAGTAGCTAAAGAAAAACCAATCTTTTATTTATCATTAAGTTTAGATATATAACTATGAGTGTAACAACGTTAATAATTTTAATTTGTATTGGGCTTTTTGCCGGTATTGTAGGAGGTATGTTGGGTATTGGAGGAGGATTAATCATTATTCCTTGTTTGGTTTATTTTTTAAACCTTTCTCAATTTGAAGCACAAGGAACAAGTATTGCTACTTTACTTTTACCAATAGGAATATTAGCAGCTTACAATTACCATAAAGCAGATGTTATTAACTGGAAGTATGCTTTAATTATAGCACTCACTTTTATTGTTGGAGGTTATGTTGGATCTAAATTAACTATAGGTTTTATTAGCGAATCAACCTTAAAAAAAGTATTTGGAGTTTTGATGTTGATAGGAGCTATAAAAATGATTTTTTTCTCAAAGTAATATGAACGATTTATTAGCACTTATAAAAGGAAAAGCTACGCTTTATAAAGCCGAAGTTATTGAGATTAGGAGACATCTCCATCGAAATCCAGAACTTTCATTTCAAGAGTTTAATACTTCTAAATTTGTTTGTGATAAATTAGAAGAGTACGGTATTGAATATGAAAAAGGGATTGTAAAAACAGGAATTGTAGGGTTAATAAAAGGTAGTAATCCTACAAGTAAAACAATTGCTCTTAGAGCTGATTTGGATGCGCTACCCATTTTAGAAGAAAACGATGTGACTTACAAATCTGTTAATGATGGAGTAATGCATGCTTGTGGGCACGATGTTCATACTTCATCTTTATTGGGCGCAGCAAAAATATTAAATGAGATAAAAGACCAGTTTGAAGGCACTATTAAATTAATTTTTCAACCTGGAGAAGAAAAGTTGCCAGGAGGTGCTTCATTAATGATAAAAGAAGGTGTATTAGAAAATCCTTCTCCATATGCTGTTATTGGTCAGCATGTATTCCCTCAGTTAGAAACAGGTAAAGTTGGCTTTAGAAGTGGTATGTATATGGCTTCATGCGATGAACTTTATGTAACGATAAAAGGAAAAGGCGGACATGCAGCACTGCCTCATCAAAATGTTGATCCGATATTAATTAGTTCTCATATTATAGTTGCGTTACAGCAATTAATAAGCAGAGTAATTCCTCCAACAGTTCCTGCAGTTCTTTCATTTGGTAATATTATTGGAAAAGGAGCTACTAATATAATTCCTGATAAAGTTGAGCTAGAAGGTACTTTTAGAGCTATGAATGAGGAGTGGAGAAAAATTGCTCATAAAAAAATGATTAAAATGGCTGAATCAATTGCTGAAAGTATGGGGGGAGAATGTATTTTTAGAATCGAGAAAGGATATCCGTTTTTAGTTAATGATGAAAAAGTAACGAATATAGCTAAATCTGCTGCTATTCAATTTTTAGGTGAAGAGAATGTAGTTGAGTTAAATTTAAGGATGACTGCCGAAGATTTTGCTTATTACTCACAAGTTAAACCTGTTTGTTTTTACCGTTTAGGAATTAAGAATGAAGCTAAAGGAATAACTTCAGGATTGCACAAATCAACGTTTAACATAGATGAAGATGCAATTGAGACTTCTATAGGATTAATGTCTTGGATTGCTCTACAAGAACTTAAATGATTGGTTGATTAGTATTAATCTTTATCGTCTTTAGCTTCTTTTTCTAATTTATCTAACTTGTCCTCTTCGTTTCCACTTGAGTTATTCTTTTCTTTAGAAATATCTTGACCGTCAATAATGATGTTTTTATTATTTCCTTTATTGTCATCATCATCTTCATCACTTTCAAACTTTCTCATAACAGCACCATCTTCTAGGGTTTTCTTTTTACGTGCAGCCATTTTTTCCGCATTTAATACATCCGGATCATACTTTTTGAAAACTTCAATTAAGCCTTTAGCTTTGTCAGCATCAGCTGTCATTTCATATTTTCTAAATAATTCTTCCGCTAAAACCATTCCGTGAGCTATTACTGAAGAAGTTGCTTTACTTGGTTCAAAATCTTTATCTATTGATTTTAAAGCTAATGCCAATGTTTTTTTACCTTCAGAAGTGTTTTTAGATAAGATTTCTCCAACTCCTTGCCACAACTGTAAAACAGGGTCGCTCGGTACAGCTCTAAAAGCATTTTTGTAAATTGAAGCAGACTTTCTAAATTTGTCATCTAAAAACATGTACTGACCAATTTTATTTGAAGTATCCGCTAAATTAACAGCGTACTCTTGAAACTCTTTATCTCCACTCCAAGTCTTATCATAATATTTAGGTGCTTTTTTATCAACTTTATTAAATTTATAAAGCCATTTTTGAGCCATTTTGATTGGCTTAGGAAATTTAGAATCTTTTTCTCCAACACTAAACTCACCTGGTTTTTTTGACATTTCAAAATAACTCATTGAAGTGTAAACATAAATTAAAGGGTGTTTTTTATAATCATCGTTTTGCATCAATGCCTCTCCTTTGTTTACCGCTTTGTCATACTTTCCATCAATATATAAGAAGGTAAGTTCATCAATTTTTTTACCGTCTTTTTGCGCAAAAACAGTAGCAGATGATAATAATAAAAGGGCACAAAGTATTTTGATTTTTCTCATAGTTCTAAACTTTAGGTTCTAAAATTAAAAATTTACTAGATTAGTTACAAAGATAATGCCTAATTAATCAAACTATTTTATTTTTGTTGAAAATAAAGTCAATGGATAATAGAATTAAGATAAGTAAAAATGATGGGGTTTTAGAAATTAGTATCAAGTCTTTTTTAGACAAAAAGAAACAACAATTACTATTGGTTTGGGTTGTATTGTTTTCTTTGTGTGGTTTAGCTATTATATCTCAATTTTTTGAAGATTATGATAATGGAACTAAAGTGTTTTTTGGAGTTTATGTTTCCTTTTGGTTGTTTTTTGAATTTAAAGTGATTTATGCTTATCGTTGGAGAAAAATGGGGGAGGAAAGAATAATTATCGATAAAGACGAATTAACGTTAATTAAATCAATAGGTAAAAGGGGAGTAACTCAGAGATTCAAATTAGAAGATATAAAAAAGATTGACTTTTTTAAAGATGAAAATGGAGGTTTTGTTAAGTCTATGAATTCTTCTTATTGGAATATTAATAAATATCACCTTGTTTTAAAACTAGAAAATACTCAAGTCCCTTTTGGAATCGATTTAGAAAATAAAACTGCAAAAAATATTATTAATGAAA
>JAQXDJ010000447.1 GCA_029251425.1 Vicingaceae bacterium | reverse complement strand
AAGGTTCATCTTATTATCGATAATATGAATAATACCAAAACCCATCATGTTAGTTCCGGGGTCAATTCCTAATATTATTTTATCTTTAGTCACTATTAAAATTTTGAAAAACTCTATACCATACAAATATATCAATTTACTACTCAGGTTTGCTATAGGACTTGCAGCAGTTTGGTTTATCTATTTTAAATTGAGTTCTGAATTTGTTCAAAATTGGAGCGTTATTAAATTAGCCGAAATCAATTGGAATTTAATTACTCTCACAATATTTTTACTTTTTATAAATTGGGGAATAGAAGCATTGAAATGGCGTTTCGCAATTCAAAAACTTCATAAAATAAGTATTATAAAGGCAATAAGACTAACTTTTACTGCTATTACAATAGGTTTATTTACTCCAAATAGAATTGGCGAAATTCCAGCAAGAGCTGCATTGTTAAAAAGTAAATCGTTTAAACCAATTATATTAAAAACTGTTGCATCAAGTTTTAGTCAAGCTGTTATTACTTTTTTATTGGGAGGTTTAGGATTGATAATATGCCAACATTATTTTAATTTAGGTATAAGTAACTTATTTGTGAATATTTTAATAATAACTGCTTTGATACTCTTATTGACACTTTATTTTAAGGTACAAAAACTACTACCAATATTTGAAAAATTTAAAGCCTTTAAAAATGAAAAATTGTTACAAGCATTAAAAGAGATTACATCTAAAGAATTAATTGTTTTATTGATATTTAGTTTAGCTAGATACCTTATTTTTTTCTTGCAATATTGGTTAGTACTAAAAGCTTTAGGTGTAGAACTGTATGGTGTAACGGAACTTCTTTTAATTCCTGTTTGCTTTTTATTCGCATCATCAATACCAACAATATTAATTTCTGAAATTGGTGTTAGAGGATCTGTAGCTTTATTTGTTTTTGGCGTAGTTTCTAATTTAGACATTCAAATTATGATGGCTTCAGTTTTATTGTGGTTAATTAATGTTGCATTACCTGCATTATTAGGTTTATATGATTTAAAGGAATTAAAACTATTAAAAGAAAAGTGATTTACGGAATTACAATATTGCTCTTAATTACAATAGTCTATTTCATTTCTATGATATGGGTTATTATTGGCTTTAATAAAATTAAAGCGAAACAAAACGATAGCTTTAGCAATACTAAAGCTGTTAAAGTTTCAGTTATTATTCCTTTTAGAAATGAGCAAGAGAATTTACATAGTTGTTTGAAATCAATTCAAAATCAAAATTTTGATAGCAATTCTTTTGAAGTTATTTTGGTGAATGACCATTCTATTGATGAGTCGGTTAAAATTGTAGAAAATTTTATTGCAAGTAGTAATATTAATATTCGGTTAACATCTTTAACAGATCAAACATCAAAAAAAGAAGCATTAAAGCAAGGAATAAAATTAGCTGCTAATCCTATAATTGCAACAACTGATGCAGATTGTGTTTTGCCTAACAACTGGTTAAAAAACATTCAATCACATTATAGCAGAGAAAACGATATGTTGCTAGGTCCTGTTATGTTTAAATCAGAATCTGGTTTTTTATCTGCTTTTCAAACATTAGATATGCTGGCGATACAAGGAGTTGAATTTGGTGCTTTAGGATTTAACCAACCGATTTTAAATAATGCAGCCAATCTTTCATATTCTTCAGATTCATTTAATAAGATTGGAGGGTTTGATTCATTCGACACTCCTTCTGGAGATGATATATTTTTGTTAGAAAAATTTAAATCTCAAGATTTCAAAATAAAAGGGCTTTTGTCCAACGATTTTATTGTTGAAACGAAATCAGAAAATAACTGGTTTACTTTTTTTAATCAACGAGTTAGATGGTCTTCAAAATCAAAACATTATTCTGATAAACTTCTGTTATTTTTTAGCGGATTAATATTAATTCAGAACATTGCATTATTATTTATCTATCTAGGAATATTATTTGTCGAAAATCAGCGGTTAAGCTTCTTATTCTTATTGCTTACTAAATGGCTGATTGATTTTATATTGCTATTTTTGGTTGCAAGTTTTTTCAAGAGAAAAAAAGCAATGTTCTATTTTATTCCTGCGCAAATTCTGTATCCAATTTATGTAGTAATAATTTGGATTTCATCAGTTTTGCTAAAGTTTGAATGGAAAGGAAGAAAATATTAATGAGTAATAAAAGCAGAGACATAGAATCTAAATCTTTATCACAAATTGCATGGTATAGATTAAAAAAGAACAAACTTTCTATGTTCGGAATTGCTGTAATACTATTTGCTGTTTTTATTGCTGTAATGGGGCCCTTAATTCGTCCTGATGGAACACCTTATTCTAACGATCAAGTATTAGAAATTACTACAAAAACTCCCGGTTTTTCAGTTAGTTTATTGCATATTAAGAAAAATCAAGAAAACAAAGCAGTTAGTTTTTGGGAAAGCTTAACAGTAGGATCAGAAAATGATTTTACAGCTGTTCCTGTTTATGATTATAGTTTTGAAGGCCAGAATTTAGTGGTTGAGAAATATACAGGAGGAAATGATAATAATGGACAAATTGTTAAATATAACTTGGCAGATGTTGTTTATGCTTTAGATTATAATACTGAAGTGAAAGAGTCTAAAGGTGTTTTGGAGTTTATTACTGTAAATAAAGAAAAGAAAAAAGTATCTATTGATGAGTTAATTGCAGAAGTTAAAGAGCATAACATTATATCAAAAACATACTATTTAGGAACAGATAAATATGGTAGAGATATGCTAAGCCGATTAATGGCAGGAACATGGATTTCTCTGTTTGTTGGTTTTATTTCGGTGTTTATTTCTATTGTAATAGGTATAACATTAGGAGCGCTTTCAGGTTACTTTAGAGGCTGGTTAGATGATTTAATCATGTGGTTTATTAATGTGGTTTGGTCTATACCAACATTGTTATTAGTAATAGCCATAACAATGGCATTAGGTAAAGGAACATGGCAGGTTTTTATAGCGGTTGGTTTAACTATGTGGGTTGAAGTTGCAAGAGTAGTAAGAGGGCAAATGTTAAGTTTAAGAGAAAAAGAATTTGTTGAAGCAGGAAAAGCTTTAGGGTTTACCAATGCTCGTATCATATTTAAACACATTATTCCTAATGTATTAGGGCCTGTAATAGTTATCTCTGCCATTAACTTTGCAGCAGCAATTCTTATTGAGGCAGGCTTGAGTTTTTTAGGATTTGGAGCACAACCACCACAAGCAACTTGGGGTAAAATTATTGCCGAGCATAAAGGGTATTTAATTACCGGGAAAGCTTATTTAGCAGTATTACCAGGTATTGCGATTATTTTAATGGTACTTGCATTTGTATTGGTTGGTAATGGGTTAAGAGATTCGCTCGATTCTAAATCTATTGACGATATTCCTCCAGTTTAGTTTTTTCTTTTTGGGTGTTTTAACGGGCTATTCGTTTTATCTTTAAATCTGACATTTCGAGGCTTTTGCTTTCGCAAAACATGCTCAATGAACAGAATTAAAGGATGTCACTTCTATCCCTAACACAATTTAGGTGTTTCTTTAAAACTAAATTTATGGTAAAAAATCATTGTCAGTTCGAGTGATTTTTTTGAAAAAAATTATATCGAGAACCAAATGATTTAGAATGTGTAAAATGTTATTCTCGATACAAAATTCTTACAGAATTTCACTCGAACTGACATTTTACTTAATTCCTCAAAATAAATTAAAAAATAAGTAATCCTGTAATGTAGATAAGTGTTCCAATTACCATTAAAAATAAGGTGTAAGGCAAAATTTCTTTAGCTCTAAGTCCAGTAATTCCTAATAGTGGTAAAGCCCAAAAAGGTTGTAACATATTGGTTAATTGATCTCCATAAGCCAAAGCCATTATACTTTTAGGTAATGAAATTCCTAAATCACTTGCCGCCTGCACAATTATTGGACCTTGAACAGCCCATTGTCCACCACCACTCGGCACAAAAATATTAACCAAACCAGCACTTAAAAAAGTAAAAATAGGGTAGGTAGTTTCGTTAGAAACATCAACAAAAAAACCTGAAATATCTGTAACGAGTCCAGAGCTTTTCATCAATCCCATAATACCAAAATACAACGGAAACTGAATTAAAATACCTGAAGCTCCTCCAATAGCTTTGTCAATTGCTTTTAAAAAGCTATATACATTTTTATGAAAGATAATTGCCAATGAAAATAGCAGCAAATTAATGTTGTTAGGGTTAAAGAATTTTAACAAATCATAATTATAATCTGCCACAACTTTATAACCGATATAACATAAAACTACACCTCCAAAAAAGAGTGAGAAGATCATTGAATGATCTAACTTTTCAGCACCTTCAATGGTATTGATTTCTTCTTCACTTTCAGCGTTTGTTACGTTTATTATTGTTGCTTTACTTCGCTTTCCTATCCAGTACATTGCTGCAGGTAAAACAATAATTAAAAGTGCAATAACAAATAAGTTCATATTAGAACCAACAGTTTCCCAATACGATATTTTTTCAGGAAGCAATGCAATTTCACTTTCAGAAATAATTCCTGTCATCATTTCTCTTAAATGACCAGGCTCGGCAACTTTAGCTAACGATGAACCAGATAAACCTCCATGCCATACCATTAATCCAGAATAACCAGCTGCCCCAATTAATGGATAGTTAATTTTCAATTTAAGTTGTGTGGCGTGTTCAGCAACTTTACGTGCGAAAATAGCTCCAAATATTAACCCTAAGCCCCAATTAAATAAACTAACCAATACAGTAAGTAAAGTAACCAATGCAGCAGCTTTAGCTGTATTATTACATCTTTTAACAGCAAGGCTAATGATTTTATTAACTGGTTTGGTTAATGCTAATACATGTCCTAAAACAAGCATTAACATCATTTGCATGGCAAATATCATTAAACCAGAGTTCCAAATTCCACTTTCCCAAAATTTTAAGAGTTGTGTTGAATAAGTGAGAATTCCATCAGTTGCAGGTTTAGTTGTAACTAATGCAATTAAAAAAGTGATAATAGTTAATGCAACTGCTATGGTAAAGGGGGCAGGTAATAAATATTTAAATGCTTTGGTATATTTATCAGTAAAGCTCACTAGTTTAGTAAAACTTTCCAAGCACTTTCAACATCTCCTCTTGCCAATAGTTCTTTAGCTTCTTGGTGCTTGTTAGTAGTCCCTTCATGAGTTGGAATTACTTCAACGCTTCCTAATAATCCTAAATCGTTTCCAGTTAAAATTGAACTGTTTCTAATGTCAACAGGTATTTGATCTACACCAACACCAATTGTTGTAATTGGCTTTTGTATTTCAAACATCGAATTTTTATCAGCTCTGCAATACCAGTTTCCGCCCATTCGGCTTACCAAATCAATTTTATGTTGGTCTATCATTCCAGCATCATCCAATACAGCCTCGTTAATGTGAATTTTAACAACTTCGCAAATTACTAAGTTTCCGGCTCCTCCATTTTGTCCTAGCTCAACAATATCGTTTACTTTACATTCAAATTGAACAGGAGATTCTTTAACTCTAAATGGTTTTATTAAATCAGATTCAACAGGAGTCAATCCTGCTTTTACAAACTCATCAATACCAGCATCATAAGGAGAACTAGATAGTGACATTTGTTGAACAATATCATGATTAACAACATTAATAACTACTTCCTTAACATTTTTAACATTGTCTAAGGTATTCTTGGTAGCTCCAGTTCTTCCGCTTCGAGCAGGAGAAAAAACCATAATAGGAGGGTTTGCGCTAAACACGTTAAAGAAACTAAAAGGACTCAAATTTGCAACACCATCAGCATCAATTGTACTAGCAAATGCAATGGGTCTTGGACCAATTGCCCCCAGTAAATAACGGTGTAATTGTGGTACTTCTAATTCCTTTGGATCTAATGAAAGCATAATGTTTTATTTTTTCTTTTCGTAAATTGTAAATGAATAGGAGTGAGCATGTTTTCCATCAGCAGGGTTTTCCGCTTCAGAAACTTTGTTCCAAGTGTTATTATCAATTTCTGGGAAAAATGTGTCTCCATCAAAATTATGATGTACATGAGTGATGTACATTTTATCAATCAAACTTTTTTCTAAAGCTTCTTTATATATTTGTCCACCTCCAATAATAAAAAGTTCAGTTTCATTATTGTTCTTAGCATGTGCAATAGCATCTTCTAAGTTATGTTTAATTACACAGCCATCTTCATTAAAATCAGTCTGACGAGTTAAAACAATGTTTGTTCTGTTTGGTAAAGGCCTAAATTTTTTAGGAATAGAAATGTAATTTTTTCGCCCTGTAATGATGTGATGATTTGAAGTTGTTTCTTTAAAGAACTTCATATCGTTTGGTAAACGCCAAATTAAATCGTTGTCTTTACCGATTACGTTATTTTCAGCTATAGCTACTATTAAAGATGTAATCATTTTTGAGATAACCATTTTTCGTGAACACTATTTTTCTTTCCAGAATCATTAAAAATGAAGTAACGCGTACTTCCTTTTTCT
>JAQXDJ010000444.1 GCA_029251425.1 Vicingaceae bacterium | reverse complement strand
AATATACCTATAAGCTACACCAATAATGGAACTCCTTCTCAAGATGGCTGGAATTTAGTTGGAAACCCTTACCCTTCTTCTATTAATTGGGATTCTCCTGGCATTTCAAGAACAAACGTTAATAATGCTATTTATATTTGGGACGCTGCTAATCAACAATACGCTAGTTATGTTGGTGGTATTGGTGCAAACGGAGGATCTAGAAACATTCCTTCTTCTCAAGCTTTTTGGGTACAAGCAAATAATCCTGGACCAAGTCTTCAAGTTACCGAAGCTAGTAAATCGGTTACAGATGCTAATTTTTTAAGAGCAACAGCTTCAATTGCTCCACTTAGAATTAAAACTCAAAACACTTATGGTTCTGATGAAATCGTTATTAATTTCGAACCAGCTGCATCTGCTAATTTCGATGGTGCTTATGATGCAAAAAAAATAGCATCTTCTAACCCTAATTTACCAAAGTCTTCAAGTTTATTAAACGGAATAGAATATTCTATTAATCAAATTGATCCTCAAGAAATAAATATTCCTATTAAAATTTTAACTGGTGTAACTGGTAACCACACCATAACAATTGAAAATGCTTACAATTTCAATCCTTCTTCTTGTCTTGTATTAGAAGACCTTTTTACTGGAACTTCTCACAACCTCTCTCTAGTTGATTCTTTTTCTACCCTTATTTATGACACTACTCAAACAGCACGTTTTTTACTTCATATTGGTGCTCCAATTGATATAGAAAAAACAGATATTAGTTGTTTTAATAACAACGATGCTCAAATTGTTTACACTAAAAATAGTAACAACCCTTTTGATATTACTTGGAAAGATCAAACCAACACAATTATTTCAGCTAGCACAAATGTTTTAGTAGCAGACTCTATTACCAATTTAGCACCAGGAATGTATTACATAGAAACTACAGATGCTTTATGTGGCAATCAAATTGATACTATTTTCACTACTGAACCAAATCAGGTTATCGCTCAATTTTCTACTGATGTAGATACTGTATATTTATCTAATGGAGGCGTGGTTAACTTTACTAATCAATCAAGCAACGCCACTACTTTCAATTGGGATTTTGATGACCTCAACACTTCAAACTCAGTTTCTCCTAGCCACCAATATACTGTTGCTGGAGAATACTTAGTCACTTTAAAAGCTGAACAATCTGCTAATTGTTTTGAAACACTTTCTAAAGAAATTGTTGTTATGGATACTCCTACAGCAATCAGTGAAAACAATTCGACCAATAAATTTAAAGCTTGGATAAATAATAACACCTTATCAATTAAAGGAAATCAAAACATTAATATTGATGTTAGAAACCTCTTAGGGCAAGTTTTATTTAATGCATATGGAAAAAATCAATACGCTTTTGACCTTTCTGAAATAAGTAGCCAAATACTTATTCTAAATATTCAAGGTAACAGCAACTCTGCTCCAATAAAAATAAACTTCATTAAAAAATAACGTACATTTTGACTAAAAAAATATCACTTACAGTCCTTCTGTTTATAACACTATTGATAAATCCAATAGACTTTTTTGCTCAAATAAATCCACCAAACGGATGTACATTCCCTGGAGGATGCTGCCCCGATGGTTTACCACCTTCTTTTTGCCCTGGATGCCCACCATGTGTACCTGTACCTTTAAATAACGAACTAATACTACTAACAATAGCAGGCTTAGGACTCCTTTTATACTTCTTCCTAAATAAAAAA
>JAQXDJ010000372.1 GCA_029251425.1 Vicingaceae bacterium | reverse complement strand
CTATTAACTTCTGCACTTTAACATTATCATCTGCATTAAACTCTACAAAGTAAATTCCTGCAGCTAATTTTCTTTGCTCATCTATCTGTAAAGTGTACTTCCCCTTACTAAATGATTGATCATTAATAACATTTGTTATTTCTTGGCCTACCGCATTTCTAACTTTAACATTTAACCTATTTACATCTTTAATTAAGTTAAATGAAATTTGAGCACTAGAGCTTGTAGGGTTAGGATAAACACTAAAGCTAGCGATATTATTAAAATCTGCAACTCCTACAACTCCTCCAACATTAATATCATCGATGTATATATTGTTACCTCCTCCTGATTTAAATTCAAACTTAAAACGAACATTTGTAGCATTAGAAACTGTACTTAAATCCACAGACCTAGTCATCCAGTCTCCTGTAGTAGGAACAAAATCTGCCAATTGAGTAGAACCTACAGTTGATAAATTAGCAGATGTCAACAACAATCCAAAAATCCAACTCTGTCCACAATTAGTAGAATAGTAAACAAACAACCTATCATCATCTGCAGAAGTTTTCTTCGCATATGCTTGCTTGAAAGTCATTGTCTTTGTAGATACTGAAGAAATATCATAAGAAGGGCTAATTAAGTCATCTATCTCATCAGTTGTAGAATTGAAAAAGTTTCTAATTCTCATAGAACTAGTTCCTGTTGTAGAAGCAAAAGTATTACGTTCCCAACCAAGCTGAGCGTTATTCTCAACTATCCAATCAGAATTAACTTGAGATGCATTTTCATAACTTTCTATTACCGCCCCTGTATAATCGGCAACTAAAGAACTTACAGTAATTATATTTGTTTTAGTCTCAATATCAGAACCTCCAATAGTTGAAGGTTGGTGAGTAACACTATAAGTTCCTGCGTTATTGTATGTTATTGTAGGGTTCGATGCACCAGAAGAATTAGGTGCCCCCCCTATAAATGTCCAATTCCACATTGTTGGAGTTGCATTATAAGAATCATCAGAAAATGATACCGAACCTCCCTCACATAAATACTCTTTATTATAAGTAAAATCTGCAATAGGAGCACAAACTGGAGTTGTATAAGGATCCGCAACACCAGTTGCTATTAAATTTGCTGGTGCCCACAATGAACTCCTAGCACCTACTGATGAATTTAAAGCTGCATGCAATCTAACTTTCTGTCCTTCAGTAAACATTCTTGAACATCCAGAATATTCCATATAGTTTTGTACATTATCTAAACTTCCACAAGTAACTAAAGCAGTATTACACGACTGAGCTCCTTCACAAAAGGGAGTATCATTTATCCCATCATCTAAAGAACAATTAGAGGGAATACCTGGAGTGTTTGAGCTTCCCCAAAGGTGTGGCAAGTCTAAAAAGTGACCAACCTCATGTGTAATTGAATTACCTAATTGTGCCGAACGAATAACTATTCCTCTAAAACTATAATCAAACGATGATGGATAATAAGAATATCCTCCTGCACCACTCGCTATAGTTTGACCAACCCAAATATTTAAATAACTATTTGGATCCCAACGCACTATACTTTTAACAGCATCATCCATAGCATAAGTAAGAGGAGATACAGTTCTTGTAATACCTTCAGTACAGTTACCATTTGGATCTAGATGTGCTAATCTAAACCTAACCTGAACATCCGCTGCTATTCCTGCAAATGCAGGAATAACTTGTGATATATCTGAATTTAACTTTTGATAATCTTCATTTAAATTTGCGATAGAAGCTTCAATAGCTGCTTTTGATACATTTTCTGCTCCATTATTATGAATAATATGATAAACAACAGGAATTGTATAAATTACAGCTTCCGTTTTATTTTCTTGATAATTTTTAGCAAATTCCTTGTACCATTTATTTTTTTCATCAATTTCAAGTTGCATCTGAGGGTTCTCTAACAGCAATTGATTATTAATAATTGCTGTACCACAATTAATCCTATCTGGTTCACTTAGGTCATAAGCTTGAGAACTTCCAACAAAAGGAAGTAGAACTGAAGCTAATACTGAAAATATTGTTTTCTTCATTATAATAACTTTAAATAAATTTACTCTATGTAAATGTGCAACATCAAATATAATTAAAACAAACCTTTTTCGATTTAATTATTCGACCATCGGTTAGTATTGTCTCTTTAAGGACATAAAACATTCGTTTTTACAAATCTCTAACCGAACATATTACATTATTCTGCAATTTTTCATCAACCAAAAATCGAATTACCTGTTGTGCTGCAATTAAAGGGTCAGTCAAATCTCCGCTTTTTTTATACTCAACAAAGCGTTCAACATTTGAAAACCCAGACGAATCTGATTTCCTTATATCATCTTGCATTTCAGTATCAATAATACCAGGAGCTAAACTCATGATTTTAACATCTAAATTATCTAAACCAACATCATCCTTAAGTACCTGACTAAACATATCCATTCCGGCTTTTCCTGAACAATAAACACTCCACCCATCTATTGGTGTTCTTCCAGCTCCCGAACTAATATTGAGTATGATTTTTCCATAGCTAAAACTACCGTATTTAGCTATAAAATTATTAGATAAAATAACTGGAGCAATTAAATTTATATTATAACTATCAATAATACTTTGATTATCTAGCCTTCCAACATGGTTAATTGAACCTACAACACCTGCATTATTAATGAGTACTACTTTTTCAGGATTATCCAGTTTTGGAAACTGAAAATCTTTGAGCTCAACTACATTACCTAAATCTAGTTTAGTATGAGTGTACCTTTTATGTTTTAAACTCTCTGAGCGAGAAAACCCATAAACAAAATTATTTTCGTCTTTCAATAAAAGTTCAGCTATCGATTTTCCCAAGCCTATACTCGTTCCTGTAATAAAATAGTAATTCATAATCTTTTTTTAGTTTAGTGCCTGCTCTAAGTCAGCTATTAAATCTTCAACATCCTCTACACCTACACTTAACCGAATAAGTGAATCTACCACTCCTGTTTTTTCTCTTTCTTCTTTAGGAATCGCTCCGTGAGTCATCGTTACTGGATGACCAATTAAAGACTCTACTCCTCCCAATGATTCTGCTAGAGCAAAAATTTTAACTTTTTTAACAACATCTAAAGCATCTTCCAATTTATTTCCTTTCAAACTAAAAGAAACCATTCCGCCAAAACCTTTCATCTGTTTTTTAGCTATATCGTGATTTGGATGTGTTTCAAATCCTGGCCAATAAATCCCATCTACTTTCGGATGGTTTTTCAAAAAATGAGCTACAACTTTTCCATTTTCAGAATGTCTTTGCATCCTTAAATGTAAAGTTTTAATACCTCTTAATACTAAAAAAGCGTCCTGCGGACCACAAACCGCACCACAACTATTTTGTATCCTATATATTTCTTTTGCTAAATCTTCATTACTACAAACTAAAGCTCCCATAACGACATCTGAATGTCCTCCTAAATATTTTGTAGCAGAATGCATTACAATATCAGCACCTAAATCTAATGGATTCTGTAAATAAGGTGTAGCAAAAGTATTGTCTACAGCTAAAATACAATTGTTGTCTTTTGAAATTTTACTTACAGCATTAATATCAATAATGTTCATCATTGGATTTGTAGGTGTTTCCACCCATATCAATTTTGTTTTTTCATTTATTACAGCTTCAATTTCTGAAGTATCATTCATTGAAACAAAATGAAATTTAATACCATACTGTTCAAAAATAGTGGTAAACAATCGATAAGATCCTCCATACAAATCTGCAGAAGAAATTACTTCATCTCCAGGTTCAAGCATTTTAATTACACAATCAATTGCTGCCATACCAGAAGCAAAACAAGCCCCATATTTTCCATTTTCAATTGCTGCCAAATTCTTCTCCAAAGCATCTCTTGTTGGGTTTAATGTTCGAGAATATGCATACCCCTTATGCTTACCTACCTCTGACTGAACATATGTTGAAGTTTGATAAATCGGAGTCATAATTGCTCCTGTTTTAGAATCGTATTCTAAACCTGCGTGAATAACTTTAGTTCCAAATTTCATTTTCTTTTTTTTTGAGAGAGATAAAGTTAGTCATTATCATTCTATTGCATTTGTTAAAAAGTAGGAATCCAACAATTAATTTTATTTAGAGAACAGCAAGTGCAACCTATTTAAAAGTCAATCGTTTTATAGTTCAAATTTACACTATGAAAAGATTAATTATTTTACTTGTTACTTTTACAACCCTTACCGCATTTGGACAGCATAAAAAAGTGCTCTTTATTGGTAATAGTTACACATATGGCAATGATTTACCAACTATGCTAAAAACATTAGCTGAATCATTTAATGACACCATTATTAAAGATCAAAGTACTGCTGGAGGATCATCTTTAAATGCGCATACAACAAATTCCTTAACAACCTCTAAATTAAATCAAGGAGGATGGGATTTTGTAATTATTCAAGCCCAAAGCCAAGAACCATCATTCTCCCCTAGCCAAGTAGCCTCTCAAACTTACCCATACGCACAAGCCTTAGTAAATAGGGCTAGAAATAATAGCACATGTGTTGAACCTGTTTTTTTTATGACTTGGGGGAGAGAAAATGGAGATGCAAGTAATTGTGCCAACTACCCTCCAATATGCACATACAATGGTATGCAACAACGTTTAAGAGAAAGTTATTTAGAAATGGCAAATGACAACTCATCTACAGTTGCTCCTGTTGGTGTCGCATGGAAAACCGTAAGAGATAGTTTTCCTGCCATTCAACTTTATACTGCTGATGGAAGTCATCCTAATATTTATGGGAGCTACTTAGCTGCTTGTGTATTTTATGCAACATTATTCCAAAAATCACCAATAGGAAGCTCATATATTCCTACTCAAATTAGTGCTAACGATGCATTAAACATACAAACTATAGCATCTAATACTGTTTTAGATAGTATGAGTTTATGGAGAATAAACACCAATAAACCTATTGCAAATTTTAATTACACGGGAGGAAATCCAATTAATTTCACTAACAATTCGACAAATGGAACATCTTACTTATGGGAATTTGGAGATGGAAATACTAGTACAAGCCAAAATCCAACACATACATATACTAGTAACGGAAATTACAACGTTGAACTAACTACTTATGCTAATGACACTTGTTTTTCTGACATTACTTCTCAAACAATAAATATTTCTGCCACAAGTATTAAAGATTTCAACTCCAATAAAAATCTAACTATATACCCTAATCCAGCTCATAATTTCATAGAAATTAAAACAGACTTAAAATATTCATCACTATCTATTACTGATATTACTGGTAAAGTGATTACAAATTTTAATACTGAATCTACTATTAATATTAGTAACTTAAAAAAAGGAATCTACTTTATTAAAGTAATTGGAGTAGAAAACTCTATTGTTAGAAAGTTTGTTAAGGAATAATTCTGCAAGTTATTTTGTAATTTAGGTGGATGGAGGAAATGAAAACTTACCCTACATCTGAGGAAGGCTTTAACAATAGATTAGCACTTATAATTATTACCAGCATCTTTTTTATTTTATTTGAAACCATTGGTATTTCAATGCTAATTTCTCAAGGCGTTTGGAAAATCTCTGTTTTTGGAGGAGGAATCATCCTATTAATTGGATTATTACTAATTAACTTATTCCCTAGGACACATTCTATTTGTGTTTTAGATAATGACATTGAGGTCAGTAATAAAACTGAATTAATAATGATACCATTCACAGATATTAAATCAATAAGAGCTTCATTCGCAATGATTGACCAGAATTTTCATCATTTAGAATATTATAGAATAGACTTAAAAAAACCTTGCAAGTTTGGAACTACTATTTATTTTAGAAAAAGAAACTCAAACTATCTCTCTCGTAAAAAGACTGTTCCAATTGAAAAGATTATTAAAGCTAAAATCATCAAATCAAAAAACCAGTAATTACTGATAATAAAAAAGCCTCTGAATGTCAGAGGCTTTTTTTATTATTTGAATTAATATTAACTATCAATGTTCGCATACTTCGCATTAGCTTCAATAAACTCTCTACGAGGCGGAACTTCATCCCCCATTAACATAGAGAATGTATGATCTGCTGACGCAGCACTTTCAATAGTAATTTGTCTTAATGTTCTGAACTCAGGATTCATTGTAGTATCCCACAATTGCTCTGCATTCATCTCACCAAGACCTTTATAACGCTGTACATGTACGCTAGATTCTTTCCCAGCACCTTTCATACCTTTAATTGCTAATTCACGCTCCTCCTCAGTCCAACAGTATTTTTGTTCTTTACCTTTCTTAACTAAATAAAGCGGTGGAGTTGCAATGTAGATATATCCTTTTTCTACCAACTCATACATGTGACGGAAAAAGAATGTTAAAATTAACGTTTCAATATGTGATCCATCAACATCGGCATCACACATAATAATTACTTTATGGTATCTAAGTTTTTCAGTATTCAATGCCCTTGCATCTTCTTCTGTTCCAACTCTAACTCCTAAAGCAGTATAAATATTCTTAATTTCTTCGTTTTCAAAAATTTTGTGATGCATTGCTTTCTCAACATTCAAAATCTTACCCCTTAAAGGCATAATCGCTTGAAAATGTCTATCTCTACCTTGTTTTGCAGTACCACCTGCAGAATCTCCCTCAACTAAGTAAACTTCACATTCAGCAGGATCTTTAGAAGCACAATCAGATAGTTTACCAGGTAAACCAGACCCAGACATTACATTCTTACGCTGCACCATTTCACGAGCCTTACGAGCCGCATGACGAGCTGTTGCTGCTAAAATTACTTTTTGAACGATTGCTTTTGCGTCATTTGGATTTTCTTCCAAATAATTCTCTAACATTTCACTTACTGCCTGACTAACAGGAGCAGTAACTTCTCTGTTTCCTAATTTTGTTTTAGTTTGCCCCTCAAACTGTGGCTCACCAACTTTTACAGAAACAATTGCTGTTAATCCTTCTCTAAAATCATCTCCAGAAATCTCAAACTTTAACTTTGAAAGCATTCCTGATGATTCAGCATACTTTTTTAATGTATTTGTTAATCCTCTTCTAAATCCAGAAAGATGTGTACCACCTTCATGCGTATTAATGTTATTTACATAAGCATGAATGTTTTCAGCATACGAAGTATTGTAAATCATAGCTACCTCAACTGGCACACCATTCTTTTCTCCTTCCATACTAATTACCTCAGAGATTAAAGATTCTCTTGTTTCATCAATATATCTTACAAATTCTGCTAAACCTATCTCAGAATGAAATAATTCAGTCTTAAACTCTCCTGTTTCTTCATCTTTAGAACGCTTATCTGTCATGGTAATTCTAATACCCTTATTCAAATAAGACAACTCTCTCATTCTGTTTGCTAATGTATCGTAGTTATACTCTCTAAAATCAAAAATTTGGTGATCTGGTTTAAAAGTAACTTCTGTTCCTACATGATCAGAAGTTCCAGCTTCTCTAACTAAATACTGTTCTTTACCTCTACTATATTCTTGCTCGTATATTTTACCATCTTTAAATACTCTCGCATGTAAATGTTCAGAAAGTGCATTTACACAAGAAACCCCTACTCCGTGTAATCCACCAGAAACTTTATATGAATCTTTATCGAATTTACCTCCAGCACCAATTTTAGTCATTACAACTTGTAATGCTGAAACACCTTCTTTTTCGTGAATTCCAACAGGAATACCCCTTCCATTATCTCTTACTCCAATTGAATTATCTTCATTAATCCAAACATCAATCGTATCACAATGTCCAGCTAACGCTTCATCAATTGAATTATCAATTACCTCATATACTAAATGATGTAACCCTCTTACTCCAACATCTCCAATATACATTGACGGACGCATTCTAACATGCTCCATCCCTTCTAAGGCCTGAATACTATCCGCTGAGTAATCTTTCTTTTTTTCTTCGCTCATAATTATAAATAATTTTCACTTCTTTTTGAAGTAAAACAAATATACTAATTGAGCTAATTTTAAACGATTTGGATCTGCCTTAAAAGCGGGTACTTATTAACAATTGTATTAACAAAACGAGAGGTTTTAAACCGCCTATTTCAACACCTCTTCAATTGTCTTCCCAGTACATGCGCTTGGCATTTGAATTTGCAATAAAGCAGCGATAGTTGCTGATATATCAGGAATTACAACAAACTTATCTGACCCTCCTTTTTTAACACCAGTACCGTACCACAATAATGGAACATGAGTATCATAACTATAAGGCGACCCATGTGTTGTTCCTGTAATATATCCAGCAGGAATCCAACCTGATTCTAATACAAATAAAATATCTCCTGAACGTGACTGATTAAAACCTCGCTGAGCATTCGCTATAATTCTATCACTAAACTCAGTAGATTTTAAATCTGTAGCAGTTACAGCTTTAGCAACTCCTTTTTGAGTTAATCCAAAACGAGCAACTTCATTTTCAAGAGTCATTACATCTAATTTATTTTTTTTGATGTAACTATGATTTAAAAAAACTTGATAATTAGAGACATTCGCAACAATACTATCTGTAGTATATTTTTCTTTTAAGAAGTCATTTAATTCTGTTTTAAAAGAAGATAAATCA
>JAQXDJ010000357.1 GCA_029251425.1 Vicingaceae bacterium | reverse complement strand
CAGCTGGTTCAATGTTAGATGCATAATATCTATCAATTCTAATCCAGTGCATTTCTCTTCCTCTTCTAACTTCATCTTTACCAACAACTGGCACGTTATTTTCAGCTTGACAAGAAATTAAACAGGCGCTACAACCAATACAAGTATTTAAATCAATAGACATACCCCATCTGTGTCCTACATTTTCAACAGGATGTTCATCCCATAAGTTGAACTCAGTTACAGGCTTTTCTTCATGATTCCAACCTTGGTGTAAAGTGTGTTGATGATTATATCCACTAGCATCTTCACCAGCGGCTTTATATATATCTAAAGTTGTTTCTTTTACAATAGAGTTACGACCCATCACAGTACTGTGAGTTTGAGTACATGCTAAATTGTAAACACCTTCTGCTTTTGAAATTGTTGCTTCAGAAAAATCTCCATTAGCAAGTAAAGGATAAGCATTTGCTCCAATAGCAACCTTACCTCCATTCGGACCTTCTAAGAAAGCACCGTATTCACCGGTTTGGTATGCTGATTTTCCAATTTTTTCTCCATTTTGACCTCTTCCGTACCCTAAAGCGATACCAACTGTACCTACAGTTTGACCAGGCTGAGGGAAAACAGGTAAAGTCATTGTTATATCTCCTACTGTCACTGTAGCTAATGAAGAAGGACTTTCTTGACCTAATAATTGGCTATAGTTCCCAACTTCCATATCTACTGGAGACATAGTAATATAATTATCCCAAGTTACCTTTGTGATTGAGTCTGGCATTTCTTGTAACCAAGGGTTATTTGCCATTTTTCCATCACCAATTGAAGACTTAGCATAAGTAATTACCTCCCAATCAGCTCCTTTTACTTTAGCAATTGATGCTGATGCAGCTCTAAGGTCACCACTAAATGGTTTTGCTGAAGCAGCAGGACTTACCTCATTTTCACAGCTATTATGAACATTATTGTCCCAATACGCTTTGAAAGTAAGATGTTTTGTTTGATTTGGGAAACCATTCTTTTCCCACATTTCTTTCATGTAATCATGATAAGACGTACTATCTTTTCCAGAATACGCACTCAATCCAGCCCAAATCATTAAAGATTCTGAGGCCGATCTAGTTTCGAATAATGGACGGATTGTTGGTTGAGATATTGCATAATGACTCAACTTTGGATTGAAATCATTCCATGACTCTAATGCGTGATTTTCAGCAGCAACATACTTACAGTTTGTTGCAGTTTCGTCAGCATATTGCGAAATCGCAACAGATAATTTTACTTTTTCTAATCCTGTTTTAAAGGCTTCACCACTTGCGTGAGAATATACAGGGTTAGTGTTCCACATCACAATAGCACCAACTTTACCTGCATTCATTTCTTTAATTAAAGCCGACATTTTGTCGTCTTCAGATTTGAATAAGTTAATTGGGTTATTTAAATTAATCGTAGAACTATAATTATTTAAAGAAGAGTTAATTGAATTAACTACAACTTGAAGAGACTTATCGTTAGAACCACAAACCAATAAAGAATTTCCTTTATTCGATTTTAATTCTTTTGCTGCTGCTTTTACTTTAGCAACAACTTTTTCGTCTAATGAAATAGACACTCCTGACAATGCAGAACCAACAATATCTTTATGTAACAATGATAATACTTCTCCAGTTTGAGAAGGCTTAATCATTCCTCTAACATCTGCATTAGATCCAGAGATAGACATG